>NZ_AHAM01000299.1 GCF_000236565.1 Mesorhizobium alhagi CCNWXJ12-2
CCGACACGATCGAATGGTTCGCCGAGGAGGCGCGGCGTACCTACGGGCGGCTGGTTCCGGCTCGCGCCACGAATGTCACGCAGCTCGTGGTCCGCGAGCCGGTCGGGCCCGTGGCGGCCTTCACGCCGTGGAACTTTCCGCTCAACCAGGCAGTGCGCAAGGTTTCGGCCGCCCTGGCGGCGGGCTGCTCGGTCATCCTGAAGGGGCCGGAGGAGACTCCTGCAAGCTGCGCCGAACTGGTGCGGGCCTTCGCCGATGCGGGGGTCCCTGCAGGGGTTCTGAACCTCATCTTCGGCATTCCGGCGACGATCTCGGAACATCTCGTTCCCCACCCCCTGATCAGGAAGATCTCTTTCACGGGATCGACGGCCGTGGGCAAGAAGCTGGCGGCGCTCGCCGGCGCGCACATGAAACGGGTGACGATGGAACTTGGCGGACACGCGCCGGCGATCGTGTTCGACGATGCCGATGTCGGCCTCGCCGTCCGCATGCTGGCCGGGGCGAAGTTCCGCAATGCCGGCCAGGTCTGCGTCGCGCCGACCCGGTTCCTGGTTGCGGACAGCGTGTACGATACCTTCCTCGAAGGGTTCGTCCGCGCCACCGAGGCGGTGAAAGTCGGCAACGGCTCCGACGAGGCCGTGACGATGGGACCGCTCGCCAACCGGCGCAGAGTCGACGCCATGGAGATGCTGATTGCCGACGCGGTCGAGCGCGGGGCGCGGATCGAGACCGGCGGGGTGCGCATCGGCAATCGCGGTTATTTCTTCCAGCCCACGGTGCTCACGGGCGTTCCACGCGATGCCCGTATTGCGAACGAGGAACCCTTCGGGCCGATCGCGCTCGTGAGCCGCTTCGGCGGCTACGGCGAGGCGATCGCCGAGGCCAACCGTCTCCCCTACGGGCTTGCGGCCTATGCCTACACCTGTTCCGCGAAGGTTATGGGAGATCTCGGACGCGACGTCGAGAGTGGGATGATCTCGATCAATCATCACGGCCTGGCGCTGCCGGAGCTGCCTTTCGGCGGGATGAAGGATTCCGGCTACGGCTCGGAAGGCGGGACCGAAGCAATGGACGCCTACGTCAACACCAAGCTCGTGACGCAGGCTGTCTGAATCTGATCAGTACCCCTTTCGGCGACCAAACCAGGACCGCGATAGGGAGCTCTAAAAAGACGCAGTCCCTTGCATGAAGCATGAAAGACCGCTGACCTGATTTGTTCGGGTTTAGCTCATCGAAAGTCTCGAACACGGCCGCTTCAGGTCAGCACTCGCGCAAAAAAATTCGCTGCATTCGGGGCCAGGCCACCGGGGAATTGACTGTCCTGTTCTTTGGACCACATTGCCTACCGGATCCGGGCCACCTATAGCCCTTGGCCTCGGGTGAGGAGCCGTCGAAAACGAAACTGTCTTACCCGAGAATGGCGCCAATTGAAGGCATTGGACCAGGGCCTGGCCACCTGCTCGCAGGTTTGCGGTCTAGCTTGCGAGCTTGATGAGCGCACGCTCCATGCATGCAAGGAAGAGGTCAACATGTTCGGCTTGGCAAACGAGCGGAGGGCGCACTTTCAGCGAATCCTCGTTGGCCCCTGTCGTGCTGATCAGCACACCATCGTCCCGCATTGCGTTCACCACATCCAGCGCCATGGCACGCCGGCCTGCCGCCGCTGTGCCCTCGGGCCCCATGTCGATGCCAAAAAAGAGACCGGCGTTGCGGATTGCATGGATGCCGGACCGCTGCTTCGCAAGTTTCTCCAGCCCGGCCCGGAGGCGCTGGCCCATGGCAAGCGCATTCTGGGGGATCTGGTCACGCTGCAGGATCGTCAGGACCGCGTCCGCCGTCGCGATGCCAACCGTATTTCCGGCGAATGTGTTCGAGTAGCGCGCGGTGGTGCCAAATCGGTCCATCGGTGCCCTGCGACCAACGACAGCGCCGATCGGAAACCCATTGCCCATCGGCTTGCCGAGGGTCACCAGATCCGGAACGATCCCATGCCGCTCAAAGCCCCACATATGAGCGCCGGTCCGCCCGAATCCCGCCTGAACTTCGTCGGCGATGACGAGGCCACCTGCCTCGCGCACCGCCGAAACTCCACTGGCAATGAAGCCAGGAGGATCAACCCATACGCCATCGCTGGAAAAGATGCTGTCGATGAGCAGGGCCGCAATGCCGATGCCACGACGGTTCAGATCCACAATGGCCGCGCGAACTTGCGCCTCGAAAAACTCCGCAGCCTGGCCATCCGGCACGCCCGCTGGCCCGGGTAGCGATACCATGCGCACGAAGGGGCTGAGCTTGACCGCGTCGCCCAGGTTCGGGGACACTGCGGCGACAGCCGCACTGGTGCCGTGATAGGCGTAGCTTGAGACGATCACGCCTTCATTGCCGCTGGCAAACCGCGCAATACGCAGGGCAAGATCGTTGGATTCACTCCCCGTGCAAGTAAAAACCACCCGGTCGAGCTCGTTTGGGAATGTATCGACCAGCCGCTCGGCATAGTCGACCAGTTTTGGCTCGAGATAGCGCGTGTTGGCGCTTATTCGTCCCGCCTGTTCAGCCATCGCAGCGTTTACTTCCGGGTGGCAATGGCCGAGAGACGGCACGTTATTGTAGAAATCAAGATAGGCTCGCTCGTCAGGATCGTAGAGCCACATGCCTTCGCCGCGAACGAAGTGCACGGGCCGACGGTACTGGAGGCGATAAGAAGCACCTAGAACATCGTCACGGCGCGCAATCAGCTCGGACTCGCGCCTGGGGAGGTCGGATTCGCCGGGTCTGTAGCGATTGGGCATGAGATCTGTGGACATGTACTGCTGCCTATCTGAAAGAGTACCTTGATCAATTCGCCGTTGTTCTTTTGGCGACCGTCCCGGTCGAGCGAACCGAAATGCGTTACAGCTGGGACGACGACATTGCCGCCAAAACTGCCGCCTCGCCCGATGCGGCGCCTAGAGGGGTTAGGATGGAAAGGCCGTGCTCGGCACGCGCGACATTCTTCTTGATGTACTGGGCGTCGGCCGGAAAAAGGTGGGATCGCCAGTAGTTGACCAAGATCAATGCGCTTTGCCGCGCCCGCATTAGTCCCACGAGCAGTCTCGCTTCCAGCGCCGAAAGTGGAATGACAGAGGCATAGCCTGCAATAAGTTGTTCGGCCCGCCCAAAGGAAGGGTCGGATCCTTCACGATGTGACTTGCTGCGATCGCCAGATCCTGGATCCTGGGGCTCCAGCAGCCATCGCCAAAATCGATAAAACCCATACCCTGGCCGGTCACCATCATGTTGAAGGGGCTGGGATCATTGTGCGTGACCTGCCACGCCACGTTCGAGATGTGTGGCTCAACGAACTCCACATACTCTGCCATTGCGACGCCCACCTGCTCGGCGACGGGCGCGGAGGGCAGGTATTGCGCGAATTCCATCAACCTCGGCCAGCAACCGATGTGCCACAGGATGGGGCGGTCCGTTGCGGGCGGGCTGACCCGATCAAGGGCCAGGTCCAGCCGCGCCAGCGCGCTGCCGGTTCGAAAGAGCAGGTCGGGGGTGAGTTGCGCCTGGTGCACCGCGATGCCTTCCAGCCGGGTCTGCAAATAGCCGCAAACCCCCTCATGCTCGAACACCAATGCGCCGCTGCTGGTCGGGATCACTTCGGGGGCGACAAATCCCGCGGCCCCTCGCAATCCAGCAATCGCGGCCGCCTGGAAACGAAAGCTGTCGACTGCCTCCGATCTGGTCGAGGTCTTCAGGATCATGCGGCGGCCGTCCGGCAGATCGACCGCAACGGTGCGCTCGATCTCGGAGGACAATGTCGCGACCGATCCCGTTACGCCATAGAGGCGCTCGAGCAGGGCCGCCGACATGTCCGGTTCGGAGGAGCCCGCCCGCAGGGCCAGAGTTGCCGAAGCTGCGCGAAAATAGGCTTCGCTCGATGCGGCGGGGTCAGTCACCTGATCGGGACCCACAGGCGCGGCGGCATGGCGCCGACCGCCTGCTGCTCGCACCTGGATCGCTGAGAGCAACCAATTCGAAAAATCCTCGCCGGTTGGATGAAGCGCCACAGTTCTCTTTCTGACGGACCGCTCCGCTGACTCAGATGCCGAAAACGCCAGGAAGCTGCGTCACATCGCGGATTTCGGTGTACTCGTAAAAGGGATTGGCCGGCTCGTGGCCGCGATTGACCCAGACCTTGCTCTTGATCCCCAGATCATAGGCGGACATCAGGTCGTGGCGGAAAGACGAGGACACATGCGTGATCTCCTCCGGGCCGCAACCCAGCATGTCGAACATGTATTCGATCGTGTTGTCATGATGACTCTCCAGTCCGGATTCCTGTTGA
>NZ_AHAM01000298.1 GCF_000236565.1 Mesorhizobium alhagi CCNWXJ12-2
GTCCTTGCGCAGGTTCCAACCCCAATAGGTACCGAGCGGCGCCGCGACAGCCGGATCCTCGACGCCGCCGACCGGAATACCGTCTTCGTCATTCTGCGGCACCAGCACGGGATAGCTTCCGCCATCCTTTGGCGGAATGGTCGCATGGTCGCGCACCTGCAAGACGTTGTAGACCGGCGTGTAAACGCCCTGGCCGAAATCTGGGGCCTTGAGGTCGTAAAGCGGCACCAGCGTGCCGTCGGCGACCGAGGGATAACGGCTCGCCGGCGGCGCCTTTCCGTCTTTGGCCCAGTCGCGCATCGAGGCGAGCAGGGCGCGCATGACGGGCGCGGAACTGATCGGGTTGGTCGGGAAGCGGCAGACCGGGTTCTCGCCGCTCTGCGATTCCCAGATGGTGAAGTGCGGCAGGCCCGAAAGGTAGTAGAGCCGCACATTTTCCGGCATGGTCAGCGGCTCACCAGTCGGCGAGGTCGAGACGAGCGCGGCGCGCGCTTGCCAGAACTCGGTCGAAGTGTCGGTATGCATGATCTTCGGGCAGGTGTCGCTGGCCGAGCAGGCGGAGAGGACGCTGCCGCTCTGGCCGCTCAGCGGATCGGTGCTCTCGGCATAGGTGAAGGGAAACTGATCGCCCGGGAAATCATGGTCCTCATGCTGCCGCGAATAACGGCCCGGCTGGGCGAAGCGGAAATTGGTAAAAGTCTTGCGCGAGCCGGCAATGTGGGGGATGGCGCCGTCGAAGACGCGCGCGCCTCGTTCGTCGGCGTTGAGGCCATGATGGATCAGGTCGCGAAGGAAGCGGCCGGATTGTGAAATGCCGAGACCGATCGTGTGCGTGATCCCGGTCGTCGCCGGCGCGGCGTCATGGCCCGGATTGCCGCGCAGGTAGGAGATCAGGTCGCTGGTTGCGATCATGCCCAAGCCGGCCGGAACCGCGCCCTTGGCCGGGTAGGTGAATTCGAAAATGGCGCCAGCGTCGAGGCCGTTCGGACGGGTGATCTCGAGCTCTGTCGGCGACAGATATTTGAAGGTCAGGCCGGGAACGGTCGATCGCGGCTCCTCGGGTTTCAACCGCACGGTCAGCTTCGCCTTGGCGGGATCGAGGTCGGCGGCGGGATAGGTCAGCTTGCCGATGCTGACAGGTTCGACCTTGTCGAACACGAACTCTTCCCGCGACACACCGGTCACGTCCGGCAGAGTGGGAACCGAGAGGTTGAGCGCGGTGTCCGGAAGATGGGTCTGCCAGCCGCTCCAGACGATAGTGTAGCCCTCCTTCATCAGATAGCCGTCGCCGGCATCCTCGGCCGCCTTGGGCAGGGCCGGCGAGTTGCCGAGATTCATCAGCATGAAAAGGAGATTGTTGCCGCGGTTTGGCACGTCGTATAGCAGCACTCCCGAGCCCTTGGCGGCGGCGACTGGGCGCAGCATCGCCACCTCGGTCGAGAAGCGGACCATGCCCTGGGCGTCGACGGGCGCCTTGTCGAGGTCGACGATCTTCCGGCCGCGTTCGGATTTGGGGTCGATGGCGAATTCGGCGACGGCGTCAACACGCTCATAAGCGCCGACTTCCCCGAAGGCAGTGCCGCCGAATGCCGGGCTTGTCGTCTCGACAATGCGGAAATCCACAACCTTCGCGCTGGCGGCGCCACTGGTGATAAGCGCGGCGGCGGCAACGGATGCGAGCAGCCGAATGGATCTAGCGAGCATGAATTCCCTCCCTGCCAGCTCCTTCGCTGGTCGTGTATGGAAAATCAATCATAGTGCGTGCAATGTCAACATTTTTGCATACAAGATTTGTTCTTCTGAGTAACGCTTGCCTTCGTACGGGCTTTGCGCCGAGCGAGGCGTGGCCGAAACCCGCGTCTCGCGAAACCGGAACGCGCGTTGGAAGTTACGAGATGTCGATACAAACACCTTTTCGACGCCGGCTTCCCGCCGGGGCGGAAAGCGGTCCTCGCCGCCTTAAGCGTCACACGTCGTCAGAGGAGGCGGGGATGAGCCACGCCTATCTGCGCCTGCGCGACAGAAACCCGGCGGCGCTATATCGCCCGATAACCGGCGCGCCCTTCCAGCCAGCAAGAATTCAAGGGATATAGACATGCCTGATATCACCCAACGCTATGAATGGCGGACTTTTATCGGCATAGAGAAAGCGGCAAACAACAACTGGAGCCTAAGCCAAATGACCACAGCCAACGAGATCGCCGAGACGATCGCCACCGAACAGAGCCTGACCAAGGCACAGGCCAAGACCATCGTCGATCGCGTCTTCAAGGCGATAACGGACGCTTCGGCGAGCGGGGCTGAGACGAGCATTCCTGGATTTGGCAAGTTCAAGGTCAAAGACACGCCGGAACGTGACGGCCGCAACCCCTCGACGGGTGCGACGATAAAGATCGCGGCTTCGAGAAAGCTGACCTTCACTCCGGCCAAGGCCATCAAGGACGCGCTCAACGGCTGAGCGCCTCTGGGGCGAACACCGAAGGGCCCCGCCTTGCGGCGGGCCCTTTAGGCGGAGCCGTCAGTCCCGGTTCTGACGGGACCAGATCAGCTGGAAGCCTTTCTCGCCTTCAACCTCGATGTGTCGGCTTGTGAAGGCCGGTCTTCGGCCGGTTTCGGGGTGTTCTGCTCCGCACAATCCCACCCACGGAACTTCTGCGGGTCTCGCATGTCGGCCTTAAGCCCGCTCCGCCCTTGGTCTATGTTGAAGCACGAACCCTGAGGTGTGAGCTGCGACGTTGGCGGACGAGAATGATAGTTCTGAGGAGATCGCGCGCATTCGGCGGCGGTTGGCCGCTCTGGATGCAGAGCGGCTGGCGCTTGCGCGCGAACTGGAAACTCTTGAGCAGAAGCTGATATCCGATAGCCATGCTAGCGAGCAGCCAGCCTTTGCTGATGCCCCTGTCACCAACAGCTCGCCCTCGACCGAGAAAATCGAGTTGTTCCGCCGCCTGTTTGCCGGGCGCCCCGATGTCTTTCCGGTTCGATGGGAAAACAGAAAAACCGGACGTTCGGGATATTCGCCAGCCTGTTGCAACGAGTGGGCGAAGGGGATTTGTGGCAAGCCGAAGGTGAAATGTGGAGAATGCCCACGTCAGGCATTCATCCCGCCATCCGACGAGATCATCGAAAGGCATCTGCGCGGAGGCGATGTCCGTTCTGGTGACTTCGTCGCCGGGGTGTACCCACTGCTGCAGGACGAGACCTGCTGGTTCCTTGCCGTCGACTTCGACAAGGACAACTGGGCGGATGACGCCCAGGCATTGCTCAGCACCTGTCATGCGAAACGGATTGCCGCGACCCTGGAGCGCTCAAGGTCGGGGAACGGCGGCCATGTCTGGATATTTTTCTCCGAACCTGTGCCGGCAAGGGCCGCCAGGCAACTGGGCTCTGCCCTGATCACCGAGACGATGGAGAAGCGCCCTGAAATCGGCTTCACTTCCTATGATCGGCTTTTTCCCAATCAGGACACGATGCCCCTTGGCGGCTTCGGAAATCTGATCGCACTGCCGCTACAGAGGAAAGCCCGCGAGATCGGCAACAGCGTCTTTGTCGACAAGGATCTGCGGCCTTACGATGACCAATGGGCGTATCTGTCGTCCCTGCCCAGATTGTCGGCGGACATGGTCTTCCGTATCGCGGACGAAGCGGAGCTGTCAGGCCGAGTCTTGGGCGTGCGTATGCCGGTCGACGACGAACATGCCGATGAACCGTGGAAGATGTCACCGTCGCGTCGCAGTGGGCCACGGAATATTGAAGCCACGATCCCACACAGCATCAGGATCGTGGTCGCCGATCAGGTCTACATCGACAGGACAACGCTTCCGCCGGCCCTGATTGCGCAGCTTGTTCGTGTGGCCGCCTTCCAGAATCCGGAGTTCTATCGCGCGCAGGCGATGCGGTTGCCCACATTCGGCAAGCCTCGTGTTGTCTCATGCGCCGCGCTGTATGCGAAGCATGTTGCTTTACCCCGAGGCTGCCTTGACGAGGCGGTCGATCTCGTCAAAAGCCACGGCGCCGTTGCCGATCTGGAAGACCTGCGCGAAATCGGTACGGCACTTCCTGCGACCGTTTCCTTCCAGGGCCAATTGCGACGGCCACAATTGAAAGCGTTCGACGCTCTCGCAGCCCACGAGAACGGCGTGCTCGCGGCGACAACCGCCTTTGGCAAGACTGTTGTTGCGGCGGCGCTCATTGCGCACCGCGCGCGAAACACGCTCATCCTCGTCCATCGACGGGAGCTGCTCAATCAATGGGTGGAACGTCTACGGTCGTTCTTGAACATAGACCCGAAACAGGTCGGCATTATCGGTGGTGGGAAAAGAAAGCCGACGAGCGTCATCGACGTCGCGCTCATCCAGAGCCTTGTGCGCAAGGGCGAAGTTGCGGACCTCGTCGCCGACTACGGCCATCTGGTCGTCGATGAATGCCATCACCTGTCCGCGGCAAGCTTCGAGCTTGTCGCTCGGCGGTCGAAGGCCCGATACGTCGTGGGGCTGTCCGCGACCGTCGCACGCAAGGACGGACATCATCCCATCATCTTCATGCAATGCGGCCCGGTCCGCCATCGTGTCGATGCGAGAGTTCAAGCAGCCGAGCGTGGTATCCGCCATCGTGTGCGCCATCGTTCGACGAAATTTGAACTACCACCGTCCCTAGCGTCGGTCGAACGCCCCTCGATGCCAGCGATCTACGCGGCACTGGCTCAGGACGGAGGGCGGAATGATCTTATCTTCGATGACGTGCTGAAGTCGCTCGAGGCGAGACGATCGCCAATTGTGCTGACGGAGCGGAAGGAGCACCTCGACCATCTTCGGCAGCGGTTTTCGCCATTCGTGAAAAATCTCGTCGTGCTGCGCGGCGGCATGTCTGCGGACGATCGCAAGATGGCTGAAGCGGCAATGCGGGTGTCGGATGATCAGGAGCGCCTGATACTCGCGACAGGTCGCTACATTGGCGAAGGATTTGACGACGCCCGACTGGACACGCTGTTCCTGACGATGCCGATCGCCTGGAAGGGGACCCTGGCGCAGTATGTTGGCCGGCTGCATCGCGAGCATGAGGGAAAAAGGGACGTTCTGGTCGTGGACTATGTCGATGAGACTGTCCCGGTCCTCGCTCGGATGGCTGCGAAACGACGCGCGGGATATCGCATGCTGGGCTACATGATCGAGTAGCGGCGCTCCGCTCACAGCGGGGCGCCCGGCTTCCACCCTCGGAATTATGGGAGCGAAATCCCGAAACCGGCGGAAGACCGGCCTTCACAAGCCGACACACCGCATAATCCCGCTCTCAGCACAATCGGTGGCGCCTGCGAGAACGCGCAAGTCTGGTCCCTTTTCGCTCGTGCGCTCAGCCGGAACCAGCTTGGCCTTGACGTTCAGGTTGAGTGTCTTGGATCGTGCCCGAAAAGCTGGTGCCGGTGCTCGGGCCCATCGCAGCCTCGATGGCACTCGACAGAACGGAGGCGATCGACCCCGCACCCACCGGGGTCCCCCGTTGCGCTTGTGCAATGGGGTGGTCCTTAGGGCTGCAACGAAGTGAAAGGCGGCCGGGGTGAGGCTTGTCCCGGAGGAATGGGCACAAAACCGGGGCCCCGCCACGCCTTCGTGGTGGGGGTGGCGCCCAGGGGAAGAAAACGAGACCGGCCGTTGCGGGGGTGAGACCGAGACGAGCGCAGCGACGCCGGCCTGCTGTCAGACATGCCACATCGACGACGCCGTGGGCAGGCCAGCCGGAACATCAGGACACCACCATGGCGTCCCGATTGGTCGAAAGAAACTGTCTCAAGCGTGCGGACTGCGGCGTCGTGAACACTTCCCCGGGGGCGCCCTGTTCTTCGATGCATCCTTGATGCAGAAAGATGACGCGGCTGGAGACGTCGCGCGCGAAGGCCATCTCATGGGTCACGACAAGCATCGTCCTGCCTTCTTCGGCGAGCGATCTCATCACACGCAGGACCTCGCCGACGAGTTCCGGATCCAGAGCCGACGTCGGCTCGTCGAACAGGAGGACTCGCGGGCGCTGGGCCAGCGCTCGAGCGATCGCTGCCCGTTGCTGCTGCCCGCCAGACAGGTGCGACGGGTAATGACCGTGTTTGTCGGCCAGCCCCACACGCGCGAGAAGCTCCTTGGCCTCCTCGATACACTCGGCGCGCGGGTGCCGATGTACATGAATGGGCGCCTCGATGACGTTCTCGAGGACGGTCATGTGCGACCAAAGGTTGAAACTCTGGAAGACCATGCCGATCTGGCTTCTCAAGTGGCTCAACTGCCTCCGATCCGCGATTTCCATCCCGGACCCTCGCTGGCGCAGCCGGATTGCCTCACCGCCGATGGAAACCGACCCGCTGCTCGGGATTTCGAGCATGTTGATGCAGCGAAGCATCGTTGACTTGCCGGAGCCCGAGGAGCCGAGCACCGAGATCACTTCACCCTGCCTCGCCTCGAGGTTAATGCCCTTCAGGACTTCGAGCCCGCCATAGGATTTGCGCAGATCGCCTATCGCGACGACGGGAACCGCATCGGCGGCAGTGGACTGATCTTCATACATGCAGGGGTTTATCCTTGGCGGGGAGAGGATCGGGCCGGGGCCGCAGATGAGGGGTGAGGCGGTGCTCTACCCAGGACAGGATGGAGGTCAGGACGAAGTTGAGCGCGAGATAGATGCCGCCTGCGACCACAAACACTTCGACTGCGCGGAACGTCTCGGCGATCAGCTTGCTGGCAAGTCCCGTCACCTCCATTAACGTGATGATCGAGGCAAGGGCGGTCGCCTTGATCATCAGGATGATTTCGTTGCCGTATGCCGGTAGAGCATTGCGGAGCGCTATGGGGAAGATGATCCGGCGGAACAGCAGCGGGCCGGACATGCCGCTGGCTCTGGCAGCCTCCACTTGCTGGGCAGCCACGGACTGAAAGGCGCCGCGAAAAATCTCGCTGCTGTAGGCGGCCGTGTTGAGGCTGAGTGCCAGCACAGCGCACCAATAGGGCTCGCGCACAAACTGCCACAGCCCGATCGATTGCAACTCCGCCCGAAACTGGCCGAGTCCGTAGTAGATCAGGAATATCTGAACGAGCAGCGGCGAGCCGCGAAAGACAAACACGTAGCCGTTCGCGATCACCATCGCCGGCCTTCCTCCGGTCTGGGCAAAGATCGTGATCAGGAGGCCAAACAGGCCGCCCGCCAGAATCGAGGCCGCTGCGAGGTTCAAGGTCAGCGGCAAGCCAGCGATGAGAATCTTCAACGCCTCCCACATGAAACCGAAGTCGATCAAATGGACCTCCGCACGCCGAGCATGGTGCGCGCTTCAGCGCGACGGAACAGGAGCGTCGATATCCAGGTGATCGCGAGGTAGAGCAGAATCGCGGTCAGATAGAATTCGAAGGGCCGTCGCGTCGAACCGGCGGCGATTTGGGATTGGCGAAGAAGCTCAACCAGGCCCGTGACGGAAATCAGCGCCGTCTCCTTCAGCACGAGCTGCCAGGTGTTGCCGATTCCAGGCAGGGCGAGGCGAAGGACGAGCGGGGCGATGATGCGCCTGAAAGCCGTCCAGTTGCGCATGCCCACCGCCTTTGCGGCCTCGATCTCGCCGCGCGGCGTGGCGAGGAAGGCGCCTCGTAGGACCTCCGCTTGGTACGCTCCGGACACGATCCCGATTGCAAGCACGCCGGTCACGAAAGCCGGCATCCCGATGAAGCCGTCGGCGCCAAAGAAACCCGCCACCGTTCCGAGGGCAGCGCTGCCGCCAAAATAGAAGAGGTAAATGACGAGCAGGTCCGGGATACCGCGCAGCACAGTGGTATAGGCGGTGCCGATTCGCCGCAGCACGAAACTCCCCGACAGTTTCGCCCAGGCGATGAGGGAGCCAATGGCCGATCCAAGGAGGAAGCCCGCCACGGCCACCGCGCAGGTCATGCCCGTGGCGATGAGAAGGGCCCTGCCCCAGCCATCTGCACCGAATCCGATCAAAGCGAAATAGGATTCCTGCACCGGGATCAGCCTCTGGCGCCGGGAAGTGCAGATTGCAGGCTGCGCGCGCTTCGGTGCGCACGCCGGCTTTCCAAGATAGCCTGCACCTTGTCCATGTTCGCCAGCGAGCTTCGAACATGAGCTCGTGCCGCAGCTGCCGCGGCTGCGGGGTCGCGCGAGCAGATCGCTTCCGCGATGGCCTTGTGCTCGACGAGATCGGAATTGCCGAAGTCGACCCACTGCACCTCGAGCCAGAGCGCGAGCTGCAATTGCTGGTAGATCTGGTCTGTCATCTGGATGAGCGGCTGGTTGCGGGCTGCCTCGGCGATGACCTTGTGGATATAGAGTCCGAGATCAAGGCTGCGGGCAATGTCCGACGGCGGGTTCCCATCGCCGTCCCGCATCCCTTCCATCTCGGCGATGATCGCGCGGATTCTTGCGAGATCCTCGTCCGTGGCATGCAAGCAAGCGAGCTCAGCCGCGCAGACGTCCAGCGCTTCCCGGACCACGAGCAACTGACGCACGGCCGGGACATCGAAGCTGATGACCGTGTAGCCGACATTACGCTGACCGACGACGAGCCCTTCCTTCTCCAGTTTCATCAGCGCTTCGCGCAACGGCGTGCGGCTGACGCCGAGGCGCCGGGATAGGGACTGCTCCGACAGACGCTCGGCAGGCCTGAGCTGTCCGCCCAGGATGAGGTCCTTGAGCTGGAGGTAGGTCGTCTGCCGGACAGATTCCCGCCGCTCGGAAGTTTTCGGCCCGTCGTCACCGTGCTCGCCTGCGATCGTGGTGGGCAATGCGATTCCCCCTTGCCATCCGAAATTGTATACGATTATGTATCCTAGATTGGATATCGCGATCAAGTGCTATCCAGTGAATCATCGCCCGTAGGGGCATCAAGACACGAGCAAGGCATGGACCGGGTCAATCTCGAGCGTTTGCGATCGCTCTACGGCGAAGCGTCGGGAGCCGACATCCTGAACCCGGCCTTCCGCGCGGTAGCGGAGCTGATTTTCCAGGATGGCGACAAGCGACCGGCGCCATATTGCGGCGCCCCCACCCTCCTCAAGGCGCCGTTACGCCCGCACGCCGCTCCGGGCTTTGCCGATATTGATGTGGCGCTCCTCGGCGTGCCGATGGATCTCGGCGTCACCAATCGCGCCGGCGCACGGAACGGCCCTCGCGCTGTGCGCAACGTCGAACGCGTCGGTCCGTTCGAGCACGTTCTCAAGGCGGTGCCGACAGCGGAACTGCGGGTGGCCGATGTCGGTGACGTCCCGTTCAGCAGCCGCTTCGACCTGGCGAGCGCACACACCGACATTGAGGCTTTCGTAGGGCAGATCGTCCGTGCGGGCGCCATTCCGCTTTCAGTAGGCGGCGACCATTCCATCAGCCTGCCCATCCTGCGCGCGGTGGGGCGGGAGCGGCCGGTCGGCATGATCCACATCGACGCTCATTGTGATACGGGCGGATCGTTCGAGGGATGCAAGTTCCATCACGGGGGGCCGTTCCGGCAGGCCGTACTCGATGGCGTTCTGGACCCGCATCGCACGATCCAGATCGGCATCCGCGGCAATTCCGAATATTTGTGGGAATTCTCCTTCGACAGCGGGATGACCGTTATCCACGCCGAGGAAGTGCAGGAGATGGGCATCGGCGCCGTGGTCGCTCGCGCGCGGGCTGTCGCGGGCGACGGGCCCGTCTATGTCAGCTTTGATGTCGACAGCCTCGATCCCGCCTTCGCCCCCGGCACCGGCACGCCAGAGGTCGGTGGTTTGAGCTCCAGCCAGGTTCTTGGAATCCTGCGGGGCCTTGCGGGTCTGGAAGTGATTGGCGGCGACGTCGTCGAGGTCGCACCGCAATACGACCCGACCACCAATACCGCGCAGGTCGCGGCGCAGGTCTTGTTTGAGCTCCTGTGTCTCGTGGCGCGTGGCCGCAGTGGGCGGCGCGGCGCGGCATCATCCGATGGAATTTAGGCAGTGGGCGGTTTCGCCCTATTCACAAAAAGGGGAAGTCATATGGACATCGTTCGATTTGGAATTCGCGGCCTGGTCTGCGCCATCGGGTTTTCGCTTACCGCTATGGGGGCGCAGGCTGAAACGAAACCGACGGCAATCACGATCGCCACCGAGGGGGCCTACGAGCCCTGGAACTTCACCGCGCCCGACGGCACTCTCCAGGGCTTCGAGGTCGACCTCGCCAACGACCTGTGCGATCGCATGAAGGTGACCTGCACAATCGTCGCGCAGGATTGGGACGGACTGATCCCTTCGCTCACGGCGAAGAAGTTCGACGCCATCATGGCTTCGATGATCGTGACGGAGAAGCGGCTCGCCGTCATCGCCTTCAGCAAGTCCTATGCGCCCACGTCAGCCGGATTCATGGTTGAAAAGGCGGGTCTTCTCGCCGAACTTCCCGGAACCGGAACGACCATCGATCTCGGCGCCGACCCGGCCAAGGTCGAGGCCGACCTGGCCCCGCTGCGGGCCGCGCTTGCAGGCAAGACCATCGGCGCTCAGGTGTCGACCGCCAATGTTGCGTTCCTCGACCAGTACTTCAAGGACACGCTCGATACGCGCGAATACAAGACCGTCGAGCAGCACGATCTCGACCTGCGCGCGGGCCGGATCGACGGCGTCGTTGCCCAGATCAGCGCGCTGAACGCCACGCTCGAAAAGCCAGACTTCCAGGACTTCGCGGTCGCCGGACCGACCTTGGTCAATGGCGTCTTCGGCCAGGGCATCGCGGCGGGCCTGCGCCAGGAGGACACCGTCCTCAAGTCGATGTTCGACGAAGCGATCACGGCCTCCGAACAGGAGGGCACGATCGATCGTCTCGC
Source organism: Mesorhizobium alhagi CCNWXJ12-2 (assembly GCF_000236565.1). Classification (GTDB taxonomy): domain Bacteria; phylum Pseudomonadota; class Alphaproteobacteria; order Rhizobiales; family Rhizobiaceae; genus Allomesorhizobium; species Allomesorhizobium alhagi. Next base: position 10,814 of record NZ_AHAM01000298.1, read on the forward strand.
CAAGAAATGGTTCGGCCCGGACCGCTAGGCCATAGCCGGTGGGAGCGCGGCGATCGGCCCGCTCCCGCTGTCGGTCCACCAGCCCCACACGTTTCAGACCCACGAAATCAGGCTCGCCCCCATGCGATGGCCGAGCCGAGGAGACCTGATCATGACCATGCGCCCCAATTCCATTGAGGCGAGGGATGTCGCCAGTGTGCTGCACCCGTACACCAACGCCGCGGCCCATCGGGCCGAAGGTCCGATGGTGATCGCGAAAGGCGACGGCATCTATGTCTTCGACACCGACGGCAACCGCTACATCGAGGGCCTAGGGGGGCTGTTCTGCGCGTCGTTGGGGTTCAGCGAAGAACGACTGGTCGAGGCCGCAACCCGGCAGCTGCGCACGCTTCCCTTTTATCATACCTTCGGCGGCAAGGCGAACGAACCAGGCGTTGAACTCGCCGAGCGTCTGCTGGCCCTCGCGCCGGTCCCCATGTCGAAGGTGTTCTTCGCCAATTCCGGCTCGGAGGCGAACGACACGGCCATGAAGCTGGTCTGGTATTATCACAACGCCATCGGCAAGCCGAAGAAGAAGAAGATCATATCCCGCCAGCGCGCCTATCATGGCGTCACCATTGCTTCCGCCAGCCTGACGGGGCTCCCCAACAACCATCGCGATTTCGACCTGCCGATCGCCGGCGTGTTGCACACGGACTGCCCCGGCTTCTACCGCTACGGCCTGCCGGGCGAGACGGAAGAGGCCTTCGCCACGCGCTGCGCGGAATCGCTCGAACAGCTTATCGTGTGCGAGGGGCCGGACACCGTTGGCGCCTTCTTTGCGGAACCCTTGATGGCGTCGGGAGGCTGCATCGTGCCGCCGCCGACCTATTACGAGAAGATCCAGGCGGTGCTGCGACGCTACGACATCCTGCTGATCGCTGACGAGGTGATCTGCGGTTTTGGGCGCCTCGGCACGATGTTCGGCTCGGACAGCTTCGGGCTTGAACCGGACATGATGTCGATGGCCAAGCAGCTTTCCGCCGGCTATCAGCCGATCTCGGCATTGATGATCAACGAGAAGGTCTACAACGCTGTCGTCAAGGAGAGCGCTGAGATCGGAACTTTCGGCCACGGCTTCACCTACAGCGGTCATCCCGTCGCCTGCGCGGTCGCGCTCGAGACGCTGAAGATCTATGAAGAACGCGACATCGTGGGACATGTGCGCAGCGTCATGCCCCGCTTCCAGTCGCGCCTGAGCGCCCTCGGCGATCACCCGCTCGTCGGCGAGGCACGCGGACGCGGCCTGATCGGAACGCTCGAGCTCGTGCGCGACAAGGCGTCTAAGGAGCCCTTCGATGCGGCTCTCGGCATCGCAGCCCATGCAGGCAAGCGTGCGCAGGTCCACGGCGTGATCACCCGCGCCCTCGGCGACACGGTCAACCTCTGCCCGCCGCTGGCGATCACGGAGGCCGAGATCGATGACCTGTTCGATTGCATCACGCGCGCGCTTGACGACACCCACGAGTGGATCGGTGGCCGCATCAGCGCCTGATCCCGAAGCATTTCGGAGAACACGTCAGATGACGACCAACGCAGCCGTGATGGCAACGCGTCACCAGGAGATCGCCCGCGGGGTCGCGCACGCGACGTCCATCGCCGCCACACGTGCCTTCAACAGCGAGGTGTGGGACGTCGAAGGACGGCGATACATTGACTTCGCGGGCGGGATCGCGGTGCTGGCCTTCGACCTGCTGCGCGAGCGCGGGAGCGACGAACCCGACGCGGAGTCTGCCCGGCGCGCCGTTCAGCGCGCGTATGAGAACGGGCTCGTCATCCTGTCCTGCGGCACGAATTTCAACACGATACGAACTCTGGTCCCGCCCAACGCATCCGACGCCATTGCCGACGAAGGGTTGGAGATTCTGGGCCGATGCCTGGCTGCCTGACCGCCCCCAGATTCTGAAGCACGAAGGAAAAGCTGATGCGCGACTTCGAGTTCCCCGGCCGTTCGCTCGCCATAGGACGCCACGGCATGGCCGCCACCTCGCACCCCACCGCGACTCTGACGGCAGTTGAGGTGCTGAAGGCTGGCGGCACGGCTATGGATGCGGCTGTGGCCGCGTGTGCCGTCCAGTGCGTGGTCGAGGCCGGGTCCACCGGCATCGGCGGCGACTGCTTTGCGCTGATGGCACCCGCCGGCAGCGACAGGATTGTTGCCTATAACGGCTCGGGGCATACGCCCGCTGCCCTGACGCTGGAAGCAGTGGCCGCGGCGGGCGCATCGGCGCTGGAGCGGCGCTCGCCCCATGTCGTGACGGTTCCCGGAGCCGTCGACGCCTGGACGCTCCTCGTCGCGGATCACGGCCGCATGAGCATGGCGGAGCTTCTCGCCCCTGCAGTGGAACTCGCCCGCGAGGGCTATGCCATAACGCCGCGCGTCGCCACCGATATCGGGAACCAGCGCGATCTCCTCCTTGCAGATCCCTTTGCGCGGCGGACCTTTCTCGCGGACGGCGAGACACCGCGGGTCGGCTCGCTGCAGCGGCAACCGGAACTGGCGACAACGCTCGAGGCGATCGGCTGCGAAGGCCGGGACGGCTTCTACCGTGGCGCGGTGGCGCAGGACATGGTGGCGCGCCTGCGCGAGCTCGGTGGCCTACATGCGCTCGAAGACTTCGCGACCGCTACCGGCGAGTATGTCGAGCCGATCTCCGATACCTATCGGGGCTGGACCGTGCACGAGTGCCCGCCAAACGGCCAGGGCATCGTCGCCCTCGTGATCCTCAAGATACTCGAGCGCTTCGAGCCCGCTTCCGACCCGCTCGACGTTGACGGCCTGCATGTCGTCGTCGAGGCCACGCGCCTCGCTTATGCCGCACGTGACGCATGCGTGGCGGACTCGGCGGTCCCGGGCGCTATAGTCGATCACCTCCTGTCGGACACCATGATCGACGCCCTTGCGGCGAGGATAGACCTTGGCCGAGCCATCGATCCATTGCCGGTGCTCGATGCCGTCGAGCATTCCGATACCGTCTATATTTCCACTGTGGACAAGGACCGCAACGCCGTCAGCTTCATCAACTCCATCTTCCATCCATACGGCAGTGGCATCGTCGCGCCGCGATCGGGCGTGCTCTTCCACAATCGAGGGCAGAGCTTCTCGACGGTGGCCGGCCATCCCAATGCGATCGGACCGCGCAAGAGGCCGATGCATACGATCATCCCCGGCATGGTCACCCGCGACGGGCGTGTTGCGATGTCCTTCGGCGTTATGGGGGGGCATTACCAGGCCATGGGCCATGCGCATCTGCTCTCAAAGATCTTCGACCACGGGCTGGACCTCCAAAGCGCGATGGACATGCCCCGCCTTTTTCCGCTTCCCGGCACCGCCACGATTGAGATGGAATCGCGGCTGCGCGCGCGCCTAGGCGAGGCGCTGGAGCACCGCGGCTTCCGGGTGATCCCGCCCAAATGGGCGATCGGGGGCGCGCAGGCGATCTGGATCGATTGGGAGAACGGTACGCTGCTCGGCGGTTCCGACCATCGCAAGGACGGCTGCGCGCTCGGCTTTTGAGCTGCGCTCAACACGAAAGGCATCGAGCATGAATCCATACCGGGACACCGACCTGTTCATCGACGGGCGCTGGCGTGACGGGACGCAGGAACGGCTGCCCGTCATCGACCCCGCGACGGAGGAGACGATCGGCACGCTGGCGCACGCCGGCGCGACCGATCTCGACGAGGCGCTCGCCACGGCGGACCGTGGCTTCAGGATATGGCGAGATGTTGGCGCGTTCGATCGCTGCAAGCTGATGCGAAAAGCCGCGATCCTCCTGCGCGAGCGGGCCGAACATGTCGCCTGCCTGATGACCCGCGAGCAGGGCAAGCCGCTGGCGGAAGCCCGCCTGGAGACGCTGGGGGGCGCCCACACC
>NZ_AHAM01000297.1 GCF_000236565.1 Mesorhizobium alhagi CCNWXJ12-2
GGAGTTTGAACAATCAGGAGCGGCCCGGCGCAAGAAGGAAATGGTGAAGAACCCCCTCGACGAGATCAGCGGCATCGGGCCGGGCGGCAAGCGCGCTGCCTCCATTTCGGAACAGCCAAGGCGGTGAGCCGCGCCGCGGTGGACGATCTGATGGCCGTCGACGGAATTTCGGAATCGATTGCGAAGTTGGTCTACAATCACTTCCACGAAAATTGACACAATTGCGCTGGCTCATCACTTTTCGATGATTGACCCCGCACGGAGGCATCTGATTTGAGTATCTCTGGATCTGGAGAATTGCGGAAAGACATGGGCAAGCGCGCATTCAATCTTCCCAACATGCTGACCTATGCGCGAATCCTTGCCGTGCCTATGGTGGTGCTGTGCTTTTTCCTGGAAGGCCGGCTGCAGTCGAGCGACTTCGCGCGCTGGACCGCACTTGCGATTTTCATCGCCGCCAGCGTGACCGATTATCTCGACGGCTATCTCGCCCGCGCCTGGCAGCAGACTTCCAATATCGGGCGCATGCTCGATCCGATCGCCGACAAGCTTCTGGTCGCGACCTGCCTGCTGCTGCTTGCAGCCGACACCGACAGGACGATCGCCGGCTGGTCGCTGTGGGCGGCGATCATCATACTGTGCCGCGAAATTCTCGTGTCGGGGCTGCGTTAATACCTCGCTTCGCTGAAAGTCAGCGTACCGGTGACGCAGCTCGCCAAATGGAAGACAGCGATCCAGATGGTCGCCATCGCGTTCCTGCTGCTCGGCCCGGCGGGCGACAAGATGGTTCCCTACTGGACGCAGATCGGCATATTCCTGCTCTGGGTTTCCGCCATAGTGACGCTCTACTCCGGCTATGACTATTTTCGCGCCGGCGCCAAGCATATCATGGAAGAATGACAGAGCCCCTGTCTATTTCGCCTGGGTGCGGGAACGGATAGACGCGTCGTTTCGATCAGCTGCAAACTACGCGATCCACAATCTGACATTCCGGACAATCTGCACTATTTAAAGTGGGGCTACAAATGGAGGCCACCGTTGCTCGCTTTGAACACTCGCAATTCGGCGTCCAGCGTCGATCGAGAGACGGTCGCGGGTATACTCCGACGTCCTGTCGCGACGCCATCCCAGGATTTCCAAATCCGCTCGCGAGGTGACCGGTAAGGCGCCCTGACGGAGGCGACGTCTCATCTCCCCCGACCCATCAGCGCCGGATCGCAACCAACGAACGAGCCTTGGCGAGAGTCCGGGGTTTTTCCGCCGTCTTGACAAAGTCCGTAAGTTCTTGATGCTGCATGGGAGAATAGATGTTTGACAGCGCACGGAGTGTTTCATGGCCGACCTCAAGGAAATCGACCCAACCCAGGCACCAGCCGAGACGCCGGCGAAGGAACAGACACCAGAAGTGAAGGAAAAGGCGCCGAAGCCGAGGAAGAAAACCGGGCAGCAGCGACGCCCTCTACGACCTGGAGCCAAGTCGGCCCCACAGGCGTCTTCATCTAAAGCGGTCACTTCCCCTACAGCCCGGACAGCGCGGAAAATATACTCTGAGAAAGAGCGGGCCCAAAAGCTCGGCGAGATCGAAAAGCAGATCGGACGGGGAGAGAGCATCAAGGCCGCTGTACAGAAAGCCGGAATATCGGAACAGACATACTATCAGTGGAAGAAGGCTGCCGGGCAGACAACGCAGAGCGACGGGCTCAAGGATCTAGTGAAGCTTGAAGAAGAGAATGCCCGCCTAAAGAAGCTGCTCGCCGATCGGCTCCGGAACGAAAACGCCGAACTCAGGAAAAAGCTAGGGCTTGCTTGAGCCGGTCAGGACCCATCGCCAGGCCGCATCGGGCTGATGCTCTTGTGTGCCATGTTTCGGAGCCGCTCTCTAGTAGCCTCGCTCCGAGTTGGGGGGCAGCTCTCAGCTCGCGAGGCGACGAGCTATCCGTCATCGCAGCGGCAGTGCTCGGTGGCACCAGCCGGTTCGGCGTCATTGGCACGGTGATCGGCGCGCTGATGATCGGCCTGATCCTGATGGGGCAGGAGTTCAGTTAGCAACACATAGCCCGCGGCGGAATAGTCATCTTGGCGGTCGCGCTCAGCCAGTCGGCGAATGGCCCGAAGCGAGGTTGCAGTTCCAGACCGCAATCACGCGACTTGACCTTATACTGATTGGTCATCCCGCCCAGGACATTCCGAAACGGCACAATGCGCCATCGCCGGTCGCGGCGTTGACAAACGGGGCAGACAACAATCGCGTCCGCTATCTACATTGTCGCGGGATCGCCGCGGAGTGGAGAGCCAAACCTCTGGCGGCATCCAACATTACCAATGCAGCACACGTCAGTATGAAACACCCGCCAGAGCTATTCCTCAATTGACTGCAAACAGAGGAACTTGCCGTTGCGATCGGCTATTGCAACGAGCAATCAGCGGCAAAAATGTCGGCGTTGGGCAGAAGACGTTGACGGAGGGTGTCATGCTGCGAATCCTCGACGAAGCGCCCGTTTTCTTGAAGAAGGCAGTTCCCCGGCGCGATTCCCGATCTGAATGAGAACGGCGTCGATGACGCGATCGACATCGATACGGGTGTCTGTTCCGACACCAATGCGAACGGTGTATGCGATGTCGAGCCGCCGCGTTACAGATACTCCGCCAAGCTGATGCGGTCTCCAGCCCGAACCAAGCGACGGACGGCTGGTGAAGGGCCGCTACGCGACGACAATCAACATGCTGAATATTTCCGACGAGCCGGCGGGGATCACCAAGACACTGTCTCTGACCTACCCGCTGAGGAGCAGCGCCCCGACCGGGTGCCCGCATCGGCGGGACGCTGAAGCGCCACCAGGCGCTCAAGGTCGATTGCGCCGATGTGGAATGGCGCATCTTCCCGCCGGGCCTGCCCGCCTCCTATGTAGAGGGTTACGTGACGATCGAAAGCGCGCCGAGCCTCGATGTTAGGGCAGGATTTCGTCCCCATCGCAAACGACCCCCGTCATGGCCGACGTCTCACAGAACGCAACCGTACAATCGCAGGTGCCAGCGCGGAGGGTCGAAGGACAGCGGCCAACGCTCGTGCTCCGCTTACGCAATGCAGGACGATTGCGCGCGTTCTACTGATTGGCAGAGCCATGGCCGAACTCACAGACGGCCTCGCGCGGCGACAAAAGCGGAGCAACCAGGATGTCTAAGTTCAAAGAAGCCCTTGAGCGCGGCAAGGAAGCTCGCCGTCAGCATGTAGAACGCGGCCGCGATGAGAAGACGGAGCGAGATGCTCCGATGGCGAACTTCGACGCGCAAGCCAGGGCCTGGCTGAACGACGTCGTGGTTGCGTCATTGGAAGCGGCCAAGGCTGACGTGGCGGGCGAGGTGACCGTCGACATAGACACCCCGCCTCGCCGCCGGGTCAAATCGTCAATCCCATCCGTTCGGTTCCAAATCTACCGGAAGCGAGGATCGGACAAGAGGGTCAGAAGAACGTTCACGGTTAGCGTTCAGCTGGGTGGGGAGGTGTCAGTCTCTGCGCGCGGGATCGTGGCGAAAGAAGTAGGAAACATAGGGGATAGGTCTGACACGCGGTTCCGTAACTTGGTAGCCAAGTTAATCGAGGACGCCGCTAAGGGCACTTAGATGCCAAAACCCGAACCAAGCCAAACTGGCACATTCTTGCAACTAGCTTCTTCTGCCAAGAACCATCCATGCGGCGCGCGCGATTGCGCGATGATCAGGGTCCCGTCGAACGCCTGGTTTTCGGGCACCTCGAAAGCCATCAGCAGCGGATCGTGCGCAAGATGCATCCCGAGGCGGTCGACAAGCCGCTGCAGCACAACCCAGTTCGAAACCCCAACCCAGGGCAGCCGGACAAAAATGGCCGAAACCTTCATCCGTGCCGGGGACGTCGGACTCGAGCCCGAGGGCGTAGGACGATCTTGTTGATCTGGGTATGCGTGAGCGCTTCCGCGGCGACGAACTCATTGGCGGCGATGATTGTGGGCCGGGTGAAGGGTTTGTCGCGCATTGTCAGTTCCAGGGCATCGGCAAGTCGCTTCAAGGTCCATCAGACCCAGAAGTCCTTCTCGATGATCGTATTGGCGACGCCGCGGCCGGCGCGGGTCTCGCCGAAGAGCGCTGCTCGGTCGCTCGAGGGTAGAAGCGCGACCTTATCCATTCACTGCGTCCGAGGCGGTCCTGCCGATCGAAATGAGTGTGGGGCGCATCCACGCGGGGGCTTGGATAACGCGGGACGCTAGGACCCTCTTGTCGCTGGCGGACAGCCGACGCGTGGCAACCTGGGCTACGTCCGCGGCCCGGACGGGTCCGACGTGGCGAAGGGCTTGAACAACTGTTCCGGCAGGACTGCCCGGCGCGACCAGATGCTTGGGCGAGGCGTGACGCAAATCGACCACCCTCTTGCCCAGCACGATCCGCCGCGAGGGACCGTCCGTGAGATAGAGGCTCTTGGCGGGAACCTGCATTGAGAGACCAAGAGCGTTCGCAGCGTGCGCGCCGGCGATCTGCGCTTGCGAGCCAGTCTCCCGTGCCAGCGCGCGGGCAACATCATCGGGAGCGGGCGAAAGCGCACCGAGCTTCGGATGAAGCTTCGGATAGTCGTAAAGACCACGGGCCACGCGGCGCAGCTTTCCGTTCTTGACCAGACGGGAAAGGGCCTGATCGACTGCAGCGCGCGCCGCCAGGTCGAGAAAGTCGGTGGGCGTGAACACGCCGCCGCGCCCGCCAGCGCGGGCACGTCGCATGATCCGATCGGGAACCGATGTCGTAGCCGTTTTCATGTGTCAGAAAATAGCATATGTTTTTCTGACATTCAAGGCCGACTCGGATCGTTCGAGCTGTGGAGAGCACGAGCAGCGCTCACCTCAAAAGTTGCGGCGGTTGAAGCGGTAGAACATAATGTGAACGATCACTGCTACCGACCGCATTTTCAGCTCAACGCCAACAAGGGGGAGCAGGCTTGGACGAAGACCGAGACAACCTTCTTGAGCGAATTCGGGCCGAGGAGGTGCAACGACTCGGCCGCGAAATCGGCCAGACCACTTACCGTACGCTGATGTGGATCTCGATCCCTGTTGCACTTTTCATCGGCGGCATCGGGGCGGTGTCGGTGTTTAAGGCCGCCTATCGACCGGCGGGAATTCAAGTGCGCCTGCGTTGGCAAAAGCCTCCTAATTTCCCGTTCCCGGATGCACAGCTACGCCATTCAGCGCACTGTGAATCGGGGTGGCTCTCGGCGCCGATCGGCACAATGAATCACTGAAATTTCAATCTGTGGACCGTTGCCGAAAGTTGTCTCCTCGACATGTGGGCGTGAACCTTGATTTGCAGAGGCATTCTTGAAAACGGGTAGGGTCACGATCGGCGCCGAAGATGACCCCCGGGGCAATAGTCCCAGTAAGCTTAGACACTTGATGGCGGTCGACCCCATAGGCTCCGGTCGATGCTGGTTCACAGCATGCGCGCCAAAAGCTCGCGACTCGCGGGCAAGGCAGTCACGTTGGATACAGGCCTTGCATTGATGCATGACCCCGAAAACCGTGATCGGTTTTCGGATCATGCGCCAAGCGGGAGCGCGGCCGGTCGCTATTCGCTTGCTACATCCCCGATTCCGCCGCGATCAGCGCCTTGGCTTTTTCATAGAGAGCCTTGCCGTCGACGTCTTTCGCCTGCATGTCGGCGAACCACTGGTCGACGGTTGGCTGCGCGGCTGCCTTCCAGCGCTCGGTTTCGGCCTCATCCAGGGTGATGATGTTGTTGCCGAGATCGGTCGCGATCTTGAGGCCGCGCACATCGCCTTCGTCCATCACCTTGCCGAAGGCGCGGGCCACCTCGACCCCTGAATTGGCGTCGATCACGGCCTTCAAGTCGTCGGGCAGCGCGTCATACGCGCCCTGGTTCATCACGATCGCGAATGTCTGGGTGTAGAGTCCGTTATCGCCCGAAAAGCCCGTGTGGTTTTTGACCAGTTCGGCGACTTTCAGAGCCGGGGTTACCTCCCAGGGAATGGTCGTGCCATTGATGACGCCCTTGGAAAGCGCCTCGGTGACCTGCGGTACCGGCATGCCGACCGGTTCGGCCCCGAGCCGGCCAAGCATGTCGGAAATCACGCGCGAACCTCCGCGGATCTTCATGCCTTTCAGATCCTCGAGCTTGGTCACCGGCGTCGCGGTGTGGAACAGGCCGGGACCATGGGTGTGCACGGCGATCAAATGAACACCGGCGAACTCGTCCATGGCGTTTTCCTCGACATATTTCTGGAACGCCACCGAGCTTGCTTCGCCGGTCGTCACGAGGAAGGGCAGTTCGAAGACTTCCGACTTCGGGAACCGCCCGGGCGTGTAGCCGAGCACCGTCCAGATGACGTCGACCACTCCGTCCTTGGCCTGGTCATACAGCGCCGGCGGCGTGCCGCCGAGCTGCATAGCGGGATAGAGCTCGAATTTGAGCCGGCCGCCCGACTGTTCCTCGACGGCCTTGGCCCAGGGTGTGATTGCCTTGGCGGGAATGGTCGCCTGCGCCGGAAGCATCTGGTGGACGCGTAGCGTCACCTCCTGCGCGAGCGCTGCGCCCGAGAAAATCACGGCAGCAAGCGCGCTGCCGAGCATCATGCCTAGCTTGTTCATAGTCTCTCTCCCTTTCTTGCACGCTTCCCGTGCTTTGCCCGGTTGAACTCGAGGAATGCTCCGTTTTGTTGCGCCGCGCCAAAGTTACCTCTTTTTAATAGAGCAGGCGGACGAGAAACAGGCTGATGATGGGAAATGCCGCCAGTATCGCCGTGCGAATGAGGTCGCTTGCAACGAACGGAACGACGCCCCGGTAGGTCTGGCCAAGCGAAACCCCTTTCGCCATCGAGTTGATGACGAAAAGATTCATCCCCACTGGCGGCGTGATCAGGCCCACCTCCACCACGATGAGAATGAGAATGCCGAACCAGATGGCAAATTCCTCTGGCGGCAGGCCGAAATCAAGCGCCGTGACCATCGGGAAGATGATCGGCACGGTCAGAAGGATCATCGAAAGCGAGTCCATCACGCAGCCGAGGATAAGGTAGAGGATCAGGATTGCCACGAGCACTATCCAGGGATTGTAGCCCTGGGCGGTGACGAAATCGGCGGCGAACTGGGGCAGTTGCGACATGGCAAGGAACCCGTTCAGCGCGCCGGCGCCCAGGACGATCAGGAAGATCATGGCCGTGGACGAAGCCGTCGAAAGGATGGCCTCGATGAAGTTCTCGCGCGTCAGCCCGCGATTGAGAAGCGAGATGATGCCGGTGCCGGCGGCCCCGATCGCGGCCGCCTCGGTGGGGGTAAAGACGCCGGTGTAAATGCCGCCGATGACCACGATGAAGACAATCATGACCGGCCACACGCCGGCCAGTGCTTCGAAGCGCTCCCGGTAGGGAGTCCGCTCGCGATGGCCTGCCGCGTGGGGGTTCACGCGCACGTAAATGGCTATGGCGATCATGTAGCCGATGGCCGCGAGGATACCCGGCACGAACGCGGCAACGAAGAGCTTGGCGATGTTCTGCTCTGTCAGGATCGCATAGATCACCAGGATAACCGACGGCGGAATGAGGATGCCAAGCGTGCCGCCAGCAGCGAGCGTCGCGGTGGCCAGCGCGCCGGAATAGCCGTACTTCCTGAGTTCGGGCAGCGTGACCTGTCCCATCGTCGCGGCCGTCGCAAGCGATGAGCCGCAGATGGCGCCGAACCCGGCGCAGGCGCCAACCGCGGCCATGGCGACGCCGCCCTTGCGGTGGCCGAGCCAGGTGGCCGCCGCCTTGAACAGTGCGGCCGACATGCCGCCAAGCGAGGCGAACTGCCCCATCAGAAGGAAGAGCGGAACGACCGAGAGCGAGTAGTTGGCGAAGGTGCCGTGCGTCAGGTTCTTGAACTGGGCCATCACCGGGTTGAGGGAACCGGTGACGAGCCATGAACCGCCGATGCCGACGGCCAGCATAGCCAGCCCGATTGGAATGCGCAGGAAAATCAGCGCCAGAATAACCGGAAAGGCCCAGAATCCGAGTTCGATGTTGGTCAATGGACCATTCCCTGGGTCGGGTGGGGAGGATTGGCGGAAAGAGCCTCGCGAACGCTCCGCACCAGGACATAAACGGCGACGACCACGAAGACGGCGGCGCCGACCAGCCCCGCGGCATAGACCCACCAGAGCGGCATGCGCAAAAGCAGCGTCGTCTCGCCATAGTTGAACTTGTCGACCGTGCCGAGCCAATGCCGCCACGTGATAAAGGCGGCGATCACCAGCATCAGGGCGTCGGACACGACCATGATCCAGGCATTGGCGCGCGCGCTGAGGAAGTCGGTAAAGATGGAAACGACCGCGTGGCCGCGGGTCAGGTGCGTCCAGGGCAAGAAGGCGAAGATGGCGAAGCCGACGCCAGCCTCCACGAGTTCATAGTCCCCGGGGATGCCACTGAGCCCGGCCCAGACAAAGGCGCGGCCGACAACGCTCAGCACGGTAATGGCAACGATTGCCGTCAGCACCACGCCGCCGGCGATGGCCACATATCTGGCGAGCCGGTGCACAAACCGGCCCAGCTTCGTATCGTCCATTCTTGCGGTTTTCCTCCCAAGGATCGATGGCGCCTTTCATGCCGCGTCAAACAAAATGCGACCTGTCCAACTCCAAACCACCCGGCTTGCCTCTAAGCAAATCTCGGCTTGCGCTTTTCCAGAAAGGCCTTGAGCCCCTCCTCCGCATCGGGCCCGGTCTGGCTCAGGGCAGCCGCAAGGCTTTCGGCATAGAGACCGTCTTCGGTAGACATTTTGGAGATCCTGGCGATCGACTGAATGATCAGATAGTTGACCGCGCTGGAGTTCTGCGCCACTTGCAAGGCGAGTGCGACGGCTTTCGCCAAACCCTTGCCGGACGGCGCGAGATAGTGGGCGAGGCCGAGGCGGTAGCCCTCTTCGGCCGAATAGGTCCGGCCCGTAAGCATCATTTCCGTCAGCCTGTCGGCGCCAATGATGGCGCCAAGGCGAACGGTTGCGCCTCCGCCCACAAATATGCCCCGCTGGCCCTCAGGCATGCGAAACAACGTGCCCTCCTCGGCCACGCGAACATGGCAGGCGGAAGCGATCTCCAGCCCGCCGCCCATCACCGCTCCGTTCATGGCCGCGATCACCGGCACGCCGCCGAATTGGATCAGCCCCATTACCGAATGCCAGTTGCGGGAATGCCGCATCACCTCCTGCGGCGCGCGTTCGACCTGCTCGCTCAAATCGAGTCCGGAACAGAAGTGGCCGCCGTTGCCTGACAGCACGACCGCTCTGACACCCTCCGGCACATGCGCGAAAAACCTGCGCAGGGCTTCGATCATGGCATCGTTGACGGCGTTGCGCTTGGCTGGACGGTCGAATGTCAGGTAAGCCAGCGGGCCCTCGCGCCGCACGTCAAGAACCGCCTCCGCCATGCTCGCCATGCTCCCTTTCGTGTCAGCCGGAGTCGGCATTCGATACTCCATCCTCAGCAAAATGTTCTATCATATAACAATTGTGGACGCTATAGCGGTTGCACACTATGTGCAGGCCCCTCGCCTCTCCCTTGCTCCGCAGTGGGGACTTGGCGATAAGGAATGCCGCAACCGGCAAAGAGCAACGATGGACAATCCCGACCAGACGAGGCCCCCGAAACCACGGCGCCAGCGCTTCGACCCCAGTTCCGTCAACGAGATCATCGGATATCGGTTGCGCCGGACACAGCTCCGCATCTTCCAGCAATTCATCGCGCGTTTCGCGGAGTACGACCTGCGGCCGGCAGAATATTCGGTGCTGACGCTCATCGCGGCCAATCCGGGCAGCAAGCAGACCGAGATAGCCGAGGCGCTGGGGATCAAGCGGGCCAACTTCGTGGCGCTGATCAACGGGCTCGAAAAGCGCGGCCTAACCGAACGCCGCCAGCCGGCGGGCGACCGCCGCTCCAATGCGCTGTTCCTGACGCCCTCCGGAGAAAAATTCGTCGCCAAGGCCAATGCGGCGCAAGCCGATTTCGAGGCCGAATGCGTGGCGAAGCTCGGCGGGCGGAGGGCGCGGGACCAGTTAATGGCGCTACTCGACCTGCTGGCCGACTAACGAAAACGCCGCGATCACCTCGTCGGGGATCGGCTGCGACCTGAGCCTGTGCGGGTCCGCCTCGTCCTTGCCGACCCAGACGCGGGTTTCACGGCCTTCGACGGCGAGTTCACCGCCGTTGAAAAGCCTGTGCTCGACATCGAAGCTCGAGCGCCTGAACGCCTGGACGGCGCTCTCGATCCTCACCACATCCCCGAACCGCGCGGGCTTGATGAACTTGGCACTGGTGTCGACCATCGGGATGCCCACAATTCCGAAACGCCTGGTCCAGGCAATCTTCTTCATCCCGAGCGCGGCTTCGAAAAGGCGGGCCGTCGCGGCATCGAACATGCGGAAATAGTTTGGATAGAATACGATGCCTGCCGGGTCGCAGTCACCGAACTCGATCTCAACCTCATGCGTGTTGACCAGCATGGCGGCATTCTCCCACATCGCGTATTCCAACCGATAGCGGCCCGGAACGGTCCTATTTCGGCTGCATCCTGAGCGCGCCGTCGAGACGCACGATTTCGCCGTTCAGATAATCGTCCTCGACCATGGCCACGACCAGATGCGCGAATTCGGCGGGCGAGATCGGCGCGTGCGGGATAGGGGATCGCCCCTCCGAGCGCGCCCTGGGCCTCTTGCGGCAGCTCGGCAAGCAGCGGCGTTTTGAAAAGGCCCGGCGCGATCGTCAGTACGCGGATTCCAAAACGGGCGAGTTCGCGCGTCACCGGCAGCGTCAGCGCGGCTATGCCGCCTTTTGACGCGGCATAGCCGGCCTGCCCGATCTGACCTTCAAATGCCGTTACGGAAGCAGTGGACATTATTGCGCCGCGGGCGCCGCCGACACCCGGCTCAGCCGCACTCATTCCAGCGGCAGCAAGGCGCATCATGTTGAATGTCCCGGGCAGGTTGACTCGGATAACGCGCTCGAAAGCCTCGTGTGGCAAGGCCCCTCGCGCCACGGCGCGCGCCGCGGTGCCTATTGCGGCACAATTGACCAGAATGGCCGGGGCACTGTGCGCAGCACGGCTCGCGGCCAATGCCTCGGCCGCGCTCACCGGGTCCGCGACATCGCAATGGGCGAAAATGCCGCCGGCCTCGCGGGCGGCCGCCTCGCCTTTTTCGGCATCGATGTCGAGAATGGCGACGCGAGCACCCTTTTTCGCAAGCGCCCGCGCCGTGGCGGCGTCAAGCTTCGAGCCTTCGCCCGTCACCATCACCAACAACGCCTGATCCTGGACGTCCATGTCAGGCCTCCGAATTTTCGATGAGAAGGGCAATGCCCTGCCCGCCGCCGATGCAAGCCGAGGCAACGCCGTAACGGAGCTTTGAGCGTTTCAATTCGCGAGCCAGCGTCAAGGCGAGCCGGACGCCGGTCGCGCCCAGCGGGTGGCCAATAGCGATGGCGCCGCCATTGATGTTGAGCTTCGCCTCGTCGAGCTGGAGTTCGCGGACGCACGCGAGCACTTGCGCGCCGAACGCCTCGTTGATCTCGGTGCGGTCGATCTGGTCCAGTGTCAGGCCGGCCGTATCCAGCACGGCACGGATGGCCGGTGCGGGACCGATGCCCATAATGTGCGGCGGCACGCCGATCGAGACGCCGGCAAGAAGGCGGGCGAGCGGCGCCTTGTCCATGGACCTCACATAGTCCGAAGAGCCGACCAGCACCGCGGCCGCGCCATCGACGATGGCCGAGGAATTGCCGCCCGTCTGCACGCCGCCGAAGGCGGGGCGCAGCCCGACGAGCACTTCGTAGGGCGACGGGCGGAGGTGACTGTCGGCATCGACCGTTTCGACGCCCCTTGGCAGCTTGACGCCGCGTGCCTGCAATCCCGCCACCTCGAAGCGCTCGGATATGACTGGAACGATCTCGCCGGCGAAGAAGCCGGCATCGCGCGACGCGATCGCGCGCTCGAAACTGCGCGCGGCGAAGCGGTCCACCTCCTCGCGGGTGATGCCGTACTGCTTAGCCAGGTTTTCCGCAGTATCGCCCATGTTGACGCAGGCGGCCGGGTCGAAAAGCGCCTCCCAGAGGAAATCCTTGAACTCGACAGCGCCCATGGCGAAGCCATTGCGATGCGTATAGGCGGCGACCGGGTTGCGGCTCATCGACTCGGTACCCACTCCGAGCGCGAGATCGACACGGCCGAGCGAGACGGCGTCGGCCGCCTGCACCAGCACCTCGAGCCCAGTGCCGCAGATACGCTGGACCAAGTGCGCCGGGCGTTCGGTCGGTACGCCAGCGTAAAGCCCGATATGGCGCGGAGTGACATAGGCGTCGAAGGAGGCCTGGGCCATGGAGCCGGCAATGGTTGTGCCTATATCCGCGGGATCGACACTGGCCTTGGCGATCGCTGCACGGGCGGCCTTGATGCCGAGATCGATCGGGGAAACGGCCGAAAGCGCTCCGCGATAGTCGACAAAGGGAGTGCGCACGCCGTCTATCAGATAGGCGTCCTCGAAGGTGGCCCTCAGGCCCTTTTCCTTTGCGGTCACTCAGTGGGCCTTTCGTTCGAAGATCATGACGTGGTGGGGGACAGGTTCGGCATAGAGGTCCTCGACCAAACCAGCGCGCGCGGCCATCACGGCTCTAACGTTGATCGACCCCTTGTCGGTGACTTCGCCGGCGTCGATCGAAGGCGGCGCGGTCAGCAGGATCGCGCGGGCGATGTGGCTGGCGCTGCCTGTCGCCGTCGACGCCAGCGCGTCGAGTCTGGCCTGGAAGGCGGCGCGGACTGCCGGGTGCGCCACCACCTCGTCTGCGTCGGCGCCGATCTCGTGGCCGGCCACGTTCCGGCAAGCGTCAAGATCGGGAAAGATCAGCGCACCGATATGGTTGCGGTCGAGCCCGGTCAGCACGATGTCGCGAACGAGCGGAGCGCAGGCGGAGATGGCTCCCAGCCGGACGCCGCTCACATTGACCCAGGTTCCTGTCGAGAGCTTGAAATCTTCGGTGACGCGTCCATCGAAGACGAAGCCGCGCCCAATATCGTCCGGATCGGCGAACTTCAACGCATCGCCGATCTTGTAATAGCCTTCCTCGTCGAAGGACTCGGCGGTCTTGCCTGGTTGCTTCCAATAGCCAGGCGTGACGTTCGGGCCGCGCAAGCGCAGTTCCAGTTTTTCGCCGTTCGGCACGAGCTTGACCTCCAGCCCCGCGGCCGGCAACCCGACAAGCCCGGGCCTATCGACCGCCCATGTGGTGGTGAAGGCGAAGGGCGCGGTTTCGGTCGAGCCGTAGCCGGTGATGATCATGATACGTCCGCCGGTCGCCGCACGGGCCGCCTGATCGAGCCCGTCCCATGTGTGCTGGGACAGGCTTGCGCCGGCATACTGCATGAGCTTGAGGCGCTGGAAAAAATTGCTGCGAAGAGCATGGTTGGCGGCCAGGTGTTCGACCAGCAGCTCGTAGCCTTTGGGCACGTTGAAATAGAGTGTGGGCGAAATCTCCTCGAGATTGCGCACGGTGCGCTTGATACCCTCAGGCGTCGCCATACCGTCGTCGATATAGAAACTGCCGCCATTGTAGAGCGCTATACCGAGATTATGGCTGCCCCCAGCGACGTGATTCCACGGCATCCAGTCAAGCATGACCGGCGGCTCGTCGGCGAGAAATGCGAGCGCGGAACGGATCATCTCCTGATTGCAGGTGAGCATGCGCTGTGTGGTGATCACGCCCTTCGGCATTCCGGTCGAGCCGGAGGTGAAAAGAAATTTGGCGATGGTGTCGGGACCGATCGCTGCATTGGCGGCGGCGACCGCGTCGGTGGGAGCGGTCGCGGCGAGATCGTCGAAGAGCCGGATCGCGCGGCCGGCGGGCGGGCTCTTGCGGACCGTCAGCGGAGTTGCGGGATCGATCGCTGCGTCTATGGCGGAGGCGAACTTGGCGCCGTCGTTCACATAGACCATGCCCGGTTCGAGAAGGCCCACGATATGCCTGAGCTTGGCATGGTCCTTCGAAACAAGCGAATAAGCGGGCGAGATCGGCGCGTGCGGGATCCCAACGAGCATCGCAGCATAGCCCATAAGGGCATGCTCTATCTCATTGCCGGACAGTATGACCAACGGGTGCTCCGCCGAGAGGTCGGCGTCGAGCAGCGCCTGGGCGAGGCTGCGGATGACCCGGCTAGCCTCTGCATATGTGACCGCGCGCCAGGCGCCGTCCATGCCGCGGTCGGCGATGAAAATGGCGTCGGGAGTGTTTGCCGCCCATTCGTCAAGGCGGTCGGTCATGGTGCGCGGGTGCGGTCCAAGCGGATCGAGCGCCCGTATGCAGATCGTGCCATCCGGCCGCCTGATGGACTCGGCGCGCATCGTGCCCATGCGAACGGGGCGAAGGCGCAAACCCTGCTCCGTGTTCATATGCTCCTCCCATTGGTTATACGCTATAACAATATTAAGAGCCGGGCTCAAGAGGAACGGATCGGCGGCGAGTCGACATGCGGCGCGGCCTGCTGGAGGCGTTCGCCGCAAACGACGACATCGTGGTGATCGAGGCTGCGGGCAACGCAAGGTCGGCGGTGGCGGTGATCGAGCCGCAGGTGGAGAAGGTCGTCATCGCCAACCCAAAGCAAGCACGAGCGATCGTCCAAGCCAAAATCAAGACCGACTCGATCAACGCCGGCGTACCGGGGCAGCTTCATGCAGACAGATCGTCCGGTGGAGATCACGGCTGATGAACATCATCTGGTCGATCCGTCACAGCCGCCTTATCCCGTCCTGCCCGGCTGCCGACCTGTGCGACCTAAAATCGATGTTCGACATTCAACCCCATCGGCAGCCATTTCCCCCAACCGTCGTGATGCGAACCAGAAAGGCGTCCGAGCTGGAGCATGCCCGTCGCCTTGGTTGTCCATCGTCCCTCCGGACCTTCGTGACGACATAGCTCACTCGGACACGCGCGCGATGATCTGCTTGAAGAACTCGATGTTTTCCTCGTCGCGGCCCACAGGTTGATCGGTGTGGCTCGCCTTTACGATTACGACATTGCTGGCTGGATCGATGTAGATGAACTGGTGGTGCAGTCCCATCGCGGCATAGGCATCGTTATCCGGGAAGGTCCACCACTGGTACTGGTATCCGAAATCCTCGCCCGGTCCCGTTGGTTCGTAGCCCTCGTCGGGAACGGTGGCTTCCCTGACCCAGTCGGCGGGCACCACCTGCTTGCCATTGGCCACGCCGCCGTTAAGGAACATGAGGCCGAACCGGGCATGATCGCGAGCGGTGGCGTTGAAACCGGCACCGTAGAACTCGCGGCCAACCGAGTCCGGCCCGTCCATGATCCAGTACGCGTCGGTCTCCATGCCCGCCGGTTTCCAGAGCTTTTCAGACATATATTCGGCCCCGGTCTCCCCGACGGCCCGTTCGAGGATGCAGCCGAGCACACTTGTATCGAGTGTGGCGTAGTTGAACACCACGCCCGGCTTGTTGGGCCCGGGCTTCGATTCGTTGGCGGCATAGTCGCACCAACGGTACTTGTAGGCGACGAGGGAATTGTCATGCACAGTGGTGAGCTGGGTATCGCTGCCGAACTCGTATACCTCAAGCCAATTCACGCCTGAACGCATCCGCAACAGGTCACGGATGGTCGCGCCTTCGTAACCGCTTCCCTTTGTTTCCGGCAGGTAGTCGATCACCTGGTCATCGAGGCTCTTTATGGCCCCGTCCGCGAGCGCCAGGCCAATCAGAGTCGAGACGTAGGATTTTGCCACTGAGAACGTTAAGAAGCGGGTGTTCTCGTCGCTTCCGTTCCGATAGGATTCGAAGACAATGTTGCCATCCTTCACGACGACCAAGGCATTGGTGGCGGTCGCTTCGAGCGCCTCCTCGAGGCCCACAGTCCGTTCTCCGAGCGTGTAATCGCCTTCAATCGAAATCGGCTTGGCAGGCAGTTGCCACATCCGGCCGCCTGCTGCGACCGTCCGCGTCGCGAACATCTGGTCCATGTGCTGGAAGGTCAGATAGTTGAGCGCCGGATCGAACATATGCGCCCGGGCGTTGATCATCGTCGGCGTGAGCCAACGTGTGTCCTCGTCGGCCCAAGCAGCCATCGGCTGGTTGCTTGCCGCCAGAACCAAGGCAGCGATGCCCGCCAATTTGGAGAACCGTCTCTGCATAAATACCTCCCAATAGTTATGTAGTATAACTATTAATGCTACATAACGTTGAACCCGTCAAGCGGGCGAGGTTCAGCGAGAGAACGATTGGTTCGTCGACCTACGCTCGCCGTGACGAGTCACACGTGTATCGCAAAGACGGCAGTATCGGCCTTAGCCAGGATCATCCAAAAGTGTGTTGGCCTACCTAAACGGTTGAGGGCTGCCAACAGGACTTCCTCCCGGTTCGCATGCTAGCAATGGGCGGACAGGAGGGTGGAATGTCGTCCTTGCGCCTTGCCGCGATAGCGGCACTGGCAATTGCTCTCAACAGTCCGACGCTGACATCAGCCGCCGAGCAGGTGGGGCAGGCCGTTCTGATCAAGACCGCTGTAACGGGCGCGAACGGCCCGCTGTCCGTCAGAGCGCCGGTCCACAGGGACGAGCGAATTCGAACGTCCAATTCCGGACTTGGCCAGTTTGTATTTCGGGACGGCACGAAATTGGCGGTGGGATGGGGTTCATCCGTCGTCATCGACAAGTTCGTTTTCGATGACACAAAGTCAGTGAAGAAGCTGACGATCAAAGCCGCGAAGGGAACGTTCCGCTGGATCAGCGGAAACTCGAGTTCCTCGGCTTACGAAATCGTGACGCCTGCCGGGACCATTGGAGTTCGCGGCACTGCTTTCGACGTCTTTGTTGGAGCAAACGGGACAACGGCAGTCGTTCTGCTGAATGGCGCCGCCCGTTTTTGTGGCAGCAATGGATGTCGGCAACTTACGCGGCGATGCGACTGCGTCATTGCCACGCGGTCCGGCGGTGTGAGCGATCCCCGGCGGGTCAACCCCGGCATGCTCCGGACGCTTGGAAGCGCGCGCGCATTGCCATTCCTTTCCGGCAACCAGCAGCTTTCGGGCGGATTTCAAACGAGCAGCGGCAGCTGCGGGCTTTCAATGGCGACTCTGAGTGACCCACAAAGGAGCCAGCCACCAGCTCAGAATCCGACTAAGCCCGGAAAGCCAGACAAGCCCAGCAAACCCGACAAACCTGATAAGCCTGATAAGCCTGGTAAGCCCGACAAACCGAGCAAACCTGACAAGCCCGACAGACCGAGCAAACCTGACAAGCCAGATAGTCCTGGTAAACCGGGGAAGGGCAAGGGGAACAACGGCCACGGAAACGACCCTGATGGGCACGACTCCTCAAATCCCGGGAAGGGGAAAGCCGGCCGTGACAATACAGACCAGGACGGGAAGCCGGGCCGTGGTGGCAAGGGTCACGGCAAGGGCCGCCATTGATCGTTTTGAGACAAAGCCCGTGGAGACCGCGAAAGTCGTTCTCCAAAGGGCGCTGCTTCAATTCATCCGTGACCGGCTCCCGCACCGTGGATTGAGCAGGAATAGTCTGGCGGCCAGCGCCTGACCGGAGCTTCGTTCCACAGGCTCCGTTACAATTCTTTTTCGGCAAGTTCACGAACTTCGTCGCGAACGGATCGACAAATCTCCAGCGCCGCCGACCCATAGCCGACCGCCTGCCAAGCGAACCGTTCGCGGATCCGGATGAGCGGCAGCTCAAATTTATTCAGCGTGCGTGCGACGTCGGTGTAAGAATGCTGGTCAAATGCACCAACGCTCTGCAGACAATGCTTTCACTTTCCACATCCAATCTTCCAGCGCACGCTGCCGATCTTGACGACGATGCGTTGCTCGACATCGTGCAGCGGCAAACGGCTGGCTATTTCTGGGAAGGCGCGCATCCGGTCAGCGGACTTGCCCGGGATCGCCAGAAGACGACGGGCGACCCCGCCAACGATCTCGTGGCGATCGGCGGCTCGGGCTTCGGCATCATGGCCGTCATCGTTGCGGTCGATCGGGGTTGGGTCGATCGCGGCGCAGCGTTGTTCCGGTTGCATGGGATGCTCGATTTGTTGGAACGTTCGCCGCGTTACCACGGCATGCTTCCGCACTTCATCAACGGCCGCACTGGCGAGACCATTCCCTTCCGCCGAAAAGATGACGGCGCCGACCTGGTCGAGACAACGTTCCTGTTTCAAGGACTGATTTGCGCTCGCGAGTATTTTGCCGAGAACGCGCCCGAAGAGCATCGTCTGCAGGATCGCGTGAACGCGCTCCTTTCAAAGGCCGAATGGGGCTGGTTCACACGCGGGAACCGGGAACTCATGTGGCACTGGAGCCCCAAGCATGGCTTGGCGATGAACAGTCCGATCGAGGGTTGGAACGAATGCCTGCTCAGTTTCGTACTGGCTGCGGGATCGCCGCACCACGCCATTGATCCGGAAATCTACCACCAGGGCTTTGCCGCCGGCCCGGGCTTTCGAAACGGGCGCGAGTACTATGGCATTTCATTGCCGCTCGGCATGAATTTCGGCGGTCCGCTTTTCTTCGCCCACTATTCCTTCTGCGGGCTTGATCCGCGTGGGCTCATCGATCGTCATACCGATTATTGGGACCAGAACGTTCGGCACACGCAGATCAATCATCGGCATTGCGTCCTCAATCCCCACAGTCACCACGGCTATGGACCCGATTGCTGGGGCCTGACCGCGAGCCATGGGCCTTGCGGCTACGTCGCTCACGCGCCAGACAGGGATTTGGGCGTTGTTGCGCCGAGCGCCGCACTGTCGAGCTTTCCTTATGCGCCTGCAGAGGCCATGCACGCGCTGCGCGGCTTCCTCACCAAGCCCCGAAACCGCATGTGGGGACGTTTTGGCTTTGTCGACGCGTTTTGCGAAAGTCGCAATTGGTATTCCCGAACCTACCTCGCGATCAATCAAGGTCCGATCGTGGTGATGATGGAGAACCATCGAACCGCGCTCCTGTGGAGGCTATTCATGGGTGCTCCGGAGGTTCGCCGTGGCCTGGCTCGGCTCGGCTTCACCAGCCCACATCTCAATCGTGATTTGGCTCGGGCAGGACCGCAGTGATTTGATACTCTTGCGGTACGCACCTCGTTAGCAGGCAGACGTGGGCGCCGAGGACCCAGGCTGTGGCGGAGGAGATCGTGCGCTCAATCCCTGGCCAGGCCACGGCAACGGCCCGGCCAGGAAAATGCCCTTGCTGACATCCCTGCTCCGCTCCGCAGCCGACCCATCAGCGCAAAATCGGCTCACCGTTGAGACCAGACGCGATCTGCGGGACCATTTCCTCCAGGATGGTATGACGCGGTTGGCGCTCCTTAAAGGCGGGAACGGAACGCATGAGGTCACGTTCTCCAACCATGGAAACTGCCGGGCCTGTCGAGGACGCCGGGCACAATGGAAAGCAAAGCCGCAATGTCCTATCGGTATTTCTCGCATGAAATCGATTCCGAAACCCATTACTGCGTCAAATGCGGACGTTTCCTGATGGAGCTTCAGGAGAGCAAGCAATGGGTCGGAAACGAAGTCCTCCCCGCCTGCGTTGAAGCCTCGAATGTTTGCGCAATCAGCCACATCGTACGGAACCCACAGGTTGATGGCGTCCAAGGAGGTTCTCCCATGCGGCCGCGTTCCAACCTGCGATAGGTCGCCGTCCGCGAGTGACCGACTTTCAGGCGTGCACATAACAGGCGCGAACCCGTTGATTGCGATTCTCTCGCATTTTCAAGCTCTTCTACAGATTACGTGAAGTAATGATCGTTATTGATGGCGTTTATTGCGCAATGATTCTGCCGATTGTCAGATCGACGCAAATAGATTATCCTGGGTTATATGGCTGCATGTTCTGCCAGCATGCCTGCTATTAGGAAATGAAATTGAGCAACCGGTGGGTTTCGACTCCGGCCGGTAGAGCATGTCTTGATTATCTAGGGCCGGGGGGCTTTCAACGTGTCAAGCGTCAGCTTCGATACGCGTCCAGGAGTCTCTTCATGTCCCTAAAACCAAAATCATCCTCCGCCGCGGCGCTATTTGCCGCGAAAGTCACCAATCTTGAATCCACGCCTGCCGTCGTCTCGAACGCGATCAAGACGACTCCGGGCCACGGCGTCGCCGGACGTCATGCCACCCGCGAACTGCTCGATGCCCTGTCCGGGCACAAGGACCCGGGCATGTTCGGCCGCATGTTCCCAAAACTTGCCCCGCTCAATGTTGCAGACGCGAAGCTTCAGGTTCTCGCAGATGCGATGAAGGACACGGATCCGGGCAGCCAGACCGGCAACAATCCCAACATTCCGTCCGGCTTTACCTATTTCGGCCAGTTCGTCGACCATGACATCACGCTCGATCTGACGTCGCTGGGTGACAAGGAAAAGGATCCACTGGGCATCGAGAACTTCCGCACCCCGAGCGTCGACCTCGATTGCGTCTACGGCCTTGGCCCGGATGGCAGCCCGCATCTTTATGCGCGCAACCCAGCCGCAGGGAACAAGCACGGACCCAAGCTGCTGATCGGCAAGAACATCACTGTCGGCTTCGGCGGCGTCACGGGAGACTTCCGCAACGACCTGCCGCGCAGCCCTGAGGGCTTTGCCCTCATCGGCGACCACCGCAACGACGAGAACCTGCTCGTCGCGCAGACGCACCTGGCCTTCCTGAAGTTCCACAACGCCATCTGCGACATGCTGGCCGGTTCCGCGAACCCGCCTGCCGACATCTTCAAGGAAGCCCGCAGACTTGCCACCTGGCACTACCAATGGATGGTGCTGCACGATTGGGTGGAGCGCCTGACCGAAAAGGGGACTGTGGCCAAAATTCTCCACAACGGCCGCAAGCACTACCGCTTCAAGAAGGTGCCCTATATGCCGGTCGAATTCTCGGCCGCTGCCTACCGCCTTGGGCACAGTATGGTCCGCGAGAAATATCCTCACAACAAGGTGTTCACGCTTGCAGACTTCAGCCAGCTGTTCGACTTCAGCGGCCTGTCAGGGTCCATCATCGGCGATCTCGCACCGAATCCGCCGACCGGACCCGTTCCGGTTTCGGCCTTGCCCAGCAACTGGATCATCGACTGGCGGCGGTTTTACGAGTTGGGCGACAGCGGTGGCGCCCCCGTCAACATGACCCCAACGAGGAAGATTGATCCGCAACTGGCACCGGTCCTGCACAGCCTGCCCGGCGGCGGTGGCAATCTCGCCTTCCGCAACTTGAAGCGGGGCGTCAATCTCGGTCTGCCGTCAGGCCAGGACGTCGCCGAACACATGAAGATCAAGAACCCGCTCTCTCCCGACGAAATTGCATCCGACAGCAACGGATCGACGGACGGGCAGGCGGCGAAGTCGCAAGGACTGCACACGAAAACGCCGCTTTGGTACTACATCCTCAAGGAAGCCAAGGTACGGCACGACGGCCTCAGGCTCGGTCCCGTGGGGTCGGTCATCGTGTCGGAGGTCTTTGTGGGCCTCGTGCACGGCGACCAGAACTCGTTCCTTTGGAGGGAAAAGAACTGGAAGCCGTCGCTACCTTCGGCATCACCCGGCGACTTCAAGATGGCCGACATGCTCCGGTTCGTGAATGACATCAATCCGATAGGAGACTGACACGTCGGCCGATGGTTGCGGCGCTTCTCGCCGCCGCAGCCATTCCGGACCGCCACCGCGCAATGCACGAGGCGCCGATGAAGCAGCGGCGAAACCAGTTCCACCCCCTGCGCAAGCGAGATGAGGAGAGCGATGCCGAGAAACATCGTTATTTTCGCTGACGGAACGGGACAACGCGGCGGAATTTTCTTCGACGAGAACCGCAGCAACATCTACAAGCTTTACCGAGCCACCCGATGCGGGCCGGAATCTTCGGTCAATCCCGCCGAACAGCTGACCTTTTACGACCCCGGCATCGGCACGGAACCGGTCGAAGGCAATTTCTTCTTCAGGCTGTACCGTCGCCTCCACAACCTCGTCAGCCAGGCAACTGGACTGGGTCTGACGCTGAACATGATCGAGTGCTATGCCGCCATCATCAGGATGTGGAAGCCCGGAGACAGGATATTCCTGTTCGGTTTCAGCCGCGGGGCCTACACGGTCCGCGCGATTGGCGGCGTTCTTTCCTATTGCGGCGTCCCTACACATATGGATGACGGATCGCCTCTACTTCGCGACGAAGCCTCGACGATCCGGATCGCGAAAGCGGCAATCAAGGACGTCTACCAGTTCACCAGTTCCAGAAGGCGCGACACTGCCACTGCCAAACAGCTGATGCGCATGAAACAGCGCGATCTGCTCGCCGCCCGGTTCAGGGAGAAATTCGGTTCCGGTGACGGGGAGGTGTCGAACACGGTTCCGCACTTCATAGGCGTCTTCGACACGGTTGCTTCACTGGCCAATCCTCAGGCTGTCGCGATGTTCGCCGCCTTGCTGGCCTTAGTGCTTGTGGCCGTTTCCTGGGCGCTGTCGTACCTTGCCTTCTCGTTTCTTTGGTGGGCTGGTGTTCTGGGAGCCGTTGCGGTTGTCCTTGCCGCCGCCTGGTATGCAGGCGAACACCTGAAGGCTCCCGGCCCCTTGCCGGGCTACGGCGCCCGACAGACCCGGCACTGGACCGAATTCCGCATGCGGTTCCACGACCTGAAATTATCGCCGAGCGTCCCCTATGCCCGCCATGCGATATCGATCGACGAGAACCGTGCCGAATTCGACCGGGTGCGGTGGTTCGGCGACCCGGGGGTTGACGAAAACGGGGTCAACAAGTTCGAGCAGGTCTGGTTCGCTGGCAACCATTCCGATGTCGGGGGCAGCTACCCGGAGAACGATTCGCGTCTTTCCGACACGGCGCTCCAATGGATGCTGGACGCCGCGACAAGCGTCGGGCTGGTGCACGATCAATCCTGGCTGAGGCTTTTCCAGGATGCCGCCGGGCCGCAGCATGACGAGAAAAGGATTGGCGTGTACCGGCACACCCGAACGCTGGTCCGCAAAGTTCCCCCGGACGCCGTACTGCACCAATCCGTGTTTGACCGCTTCGAGGTGCCCGAAGTGCTGCAGTACAACATGCTCAAGCCGTATCGGCCCGAAGCTTTGCGGGATCATGGGCTGGTGAAGCATTATTTCGAAGGTTCAAAATTGCCAATTTCCGAAGACAATCCCCAAAGATTGGAGTCGGTTCGCAGACGCCCGGACAAGGAGATCGATGGCTTCCGTTAAAAGCGATGCGGGATTGCCAACTCACCTGGATTGAGAACCTGCCCGACTGCTTCCCACGTGTGGTTTGCCAATTCGACGCCAAACAACCTCGAATTCATTGTTATTCATCCCGCGACTATGGTATTTTGCAGGTTCCGCTCAATTGGGTTGGTTGGGGGGCGGAGTATGTCATGAAGTACTACTGCGCTTTCTTGTTTGGCCTTCTTATATGGGCCCCGCCAGCTATCGCTGGCCCGTTGCACGACGCGGCAACACAAGGTGACGTCGCCCAAGCAACTCGGTTGCTTGGAGGCGGAGCCGATCCCGCGAAGCCGGACACTGCGGGCGAACCACCCTTGCTGCTTGCCGCGCTGAAGGGACATGCGAACGTTGTCGCTCTGCTTCTCGAACACGGGGCGGACATCAACGTTCGTAACAAGAAAGGGCTGACCGCGCTGCACGCGGCGGCATACGCCGGAAACCTTCAGGTGACAGAGCTGCTTTTGTCCAAAGGCGCTTTGGTCAACGACAGCAACAACCTCTTCAAGATGTCGCCGCTGCATGCGGCGGCGGAAGAAGGGCACGCAGACGTCGTCAAAGTCCTGCTGGAAACCAAGGCGGATATCGAGGCCAAGGAGCGGAACGGCTATACGCCGCTTACCCAGGCAGGCTGGCGAGAACATTGGGATGCCGCGCACCTGCTGATGAAAGCAGGTGCAGAATGCCAGAAGGCCGATCTGGTCGGCGACTGGCTCTACAAGGAATGCTCCAAGCGGCAGTGACTCTCGTCGGATCGATGGCGATGGCCGCCTCCCTGGAGCAAAGGAGGAATGGAATGAACATGATAGGGAAAGCCACTGTCCGGGCGGCTGGCGTCGCCTTCGCGCTTCTGGCGTTCACGCCTTTGTCGCACGCCCAAGACGCGGAAGTCGTGAACACCGGCTACTTCGGTGACGTCGCCATAAGAGGCTACGATCCGGTGGCGTACTTTACCGAGAACAAGGCCGTTGAAGGGTCCGAGAAGTTCTCCCACAACTGGCTGGGCGCTACCTGGCATTTTGCCAGCGCGCAGAACCGTGACCTCTTCGTCCGGGAACCCCTGAAATACGCCCCTCAATATGGGGGCCTTTGCGCAGACGGGGTTTCGCTCGGAACCGTCACCACCAACATCGATCCAAAAGCCTGGCGCATCATCGATGGCAAGCTGTACCTAAATTACGATCCAGGTGCGGCCGACGGTTTCGCGAAGAACCCCACGAAGGTCATCGACTCACAAAAATACTGGCCAGAGGTGAAACAGACCCTGGTGACCGAGAAGCGTCAGCTGGCCAGGCGGTGACTGCTGTTCTTCTTCCTGCTCAGGGCTTTTGCGGGGAGAAGAATTTCAGGGCTTGCGGCGACACGTGGACGTAGGCGAGGTTGCCATCGCGGTCATCCCGATTGCGGTAAACATGCCCGCACGTCCACCTGTCCATGAAGTATCCGGCAAAATTCTCGCAGAGCTGACCGGCGCGCACTTCCACGACGCCGGTGATGTTGGTGTGCTCGCTTCGGTAGGCAGTGTTTCCGGCGCTGTCGAAATACTGGAAGAACTCGGTCCCGTTCTTGTGCTTGCCGACCCAACTCCGGTTTGCGACGATTTCCTTTAGCTGCTCTCCCTGGAGCTGGTCAGCATCACGGCCCTCGAAGCCGAACGGCCATTGCATAATACCGGCCCGACGGAGGCCGTCCAGATGGTACTTCCGATCCTCTTCGCGCCAGTAGTCGTAGAGATAGCCGTAATAAGTGAGATTTGTGTCCGGGAACAGCGCCAGCAGTTCGGCAGCTGACAAGGCCGCCTTCTTCAGATCGCCTTGATGCGCGTATGCGGCCGCCCGATACTCTGCAATCGGCTCGTTGTCGGGCAGATCCCCGGGAGCCGATTCCAGGAGTTCGATAGCCCGTTCGTTCTCGCGCGCCGTATACAGCGTCACCCCTGCCAGCAGCTGGAAATTGGCCGATGGCGCCGGGTCGAACCGCATTGCTTTTTCGATCTCCCGCTTTGCCGCCTCGCGGTCTCCCGTATGGGCCAGGACCAAGGCCAGGTTGCCGATCGCCTCCGGATCGTTCGGTTGCGCGGTGACGGCGCGTTTTGCGGAGTCGATCGCTTCGACCGGCCGACCGTCCACAAGCTGGATCAGGGCCAGCACTGTATGCGCACGCGCATTCTTGGGATCGAGTCTAAGGGCCTGCCCGGCAGCGTCGTAGGCGATCTTTCGCGCCACCGCCGCCGACCAGATCAGATTGTAGTCGTTTCGCCATACGTCAACGGCCACTCTGGCGATCCCCGCATGGGCCGATGCGAAGCGGGGGTCGAGATCGATCGCCCGCTGATAGAAGGAAAGGCTGCGGCGGTAAGTATGGACATCGCTGTACAGGAACCCTTCCGTCTCAGCCCGCAGATAGTAGTCGTAGGCTTCGAGGTTCTCGGTGGGAAGTTGGGCCAGCAGTTCGCTTTCGCCCTCGCTAAGTTCCACGGCAAGGGCCGAGATGATGTGCCTGACGACGTCGTCCCTGACCACAAATATATCCGCATGCTGACGGTCGTAACGTTCCGCCCACATGGAGGATCCTGTGATCGCATCGATGAGGCTGACATTGATCCGAACCCTGGAGTCGGTCCTCTGCAATGTTCCTTCAAGGACGAAATGCACGCCAAGTTCGGTTGCCACCTCCCGAATGTTCCGGGCGGTGTCGCCGAGGGCGAACACGGAATGGCGGGCTATGACGAACAGTCCGCCTACCTTGGACAATTCCGTTATAAGATCATCCGTCATTCCCATGGCCAGATGATCCTGCTCTTCCTTGCCGCCGACGTTGATGAAGGGAAGGACCGCGATCGATGGTTTGTCCGGAAGGGGATATGCGAAGCGTTCCAACGGCGGCGGCGCTTCGGCTTCCCGAGATCCCCAGAACCAGACTCCTGCCACCGTCGCAACAAGCAGCACGATTGCCGTGGCGACCGCCGCCGCCAACTTGCCCTTTACAGGCCGGGCGGGCGAAACGAGCGATGTAACGAGTGCCCCTGCCTTCTCGTCAAGCGCCACTTTGAAGATGGCAAGGGGTTCGGCGATGTTCTTTACCTGCTTGACTCCCAAAGGCTGGATCGACAGGTCGAGCTTGCCTCTAACGTGTTCAAGGGTTGATCCCGCCACGCAGATGCCGCCCGGTTCGGCGAATTCCTGCAGGCGCGAGGCAATGTTCACGCTGTCGCCGTAGATGTCTCCGTCCTTAAGGACGATGTCCCCGACATTGATCCCGATCCGGTAGCGAAACTGCCTGTCCGGTTCCCTCCCTGCGTTGTCCCGCTCCAGATCGGTCTGGACTTCGACCGCAAACCGTATGGCATCGACGACACTGGAGAACTCAACCAGGGCACCGTCGCCCGTGGTCTTGACGATGCGGCCGCTATATTGGCGGGCTCGGGGGGCAAAGATCGTATGGCGATGCCGATCGAACGCGGCCAGCGTTGCTTGCTCGTCCGCGCCCATTAGGCGGGAATACCCAACCATGTCGAATGCAAGGACCGCGGCCAACCGGCGTTCCATGCTGAACTCCCCATGAGGTGCAAAGTTTAGCCGAGCGAGGAAACGAAATCCATCAAATGCAGGTAATCATGGCGCACGCACCAACTTGGGTCAGATAAATCCGGTTCGCTCCGCGAGCAATCGATTGATTACTGCCCGTGCACGGCGGAGTCTTCGATCGAAATTCAGATGGCGCTTTGGATCTTGGGCGATTGTGTCAAGATAGGCTCAAAACCAGAGACCTTATGTTCATTTTTCAACCAGTATCGCGGTACTGGTCGAAACTGTATACAGGGCCCCTTGCGAAAGACAGGTTATTGCGTTCGCTCGGAGAGACACAACAATCTTGATGTAGCGGGCGTGAATGCGACGCGCCTCAAACAGCGCCCCGCAGCGCGTTGCCGATGCCGAGAAGCGCCGTCCACGATGGCATCGTGCGACTGATGATGTCACGATTGAGGGGAGGCCGTCACAGCCGCCCTTCGGCGGCGTCAGATCATTCGGCAGCTATCGCGAGCGCCCTGTCCCCGGCGATTCGACTGGCCTGACAAACGGATATCTTGCTCGCCTCAAGCTCTCCGGGAGGATCATTCAGCGTGGCGCCGGCCCAGCGATACCGGCCCATTCAGCCTTGCGCAGCCGAAGACCGCACAGCTGCTGCAGGAACGGCAAATGGGTGTGCCGTCAGAGCGGATACCAACGACGCATATTCTGAACCCCCCAGCCGGAGGCTTTTGCGGCCATGCCGAGAACGATCGTTTTTGTTCTCGCGGTTTCGCGCGCCCACGGCCCGCCAGTCGCCTCCCGCAGTGCCGCTTGCATCGGACCTCAGGTTGGCGCCAGCCGAAAGCGGAATATGTTGGCCAAACCGTTTCGCCAGAGGTCCGGCCAACAATGCTTTGCCTCGCTTCATCGATCACGCCCCGTCTGAGAGCCTGCAACTGTACCTTGCAGCAGGGCGACAGCTTTCTCGGACATGCCAGCCGAAAGTTCCAGAACCGCACCGCGATCTTCCTCCATGTACAGGTCAGTTCACCGCCGTCAGCCGCGCAACGCGAACGGTAGCTGGCCAGGCCCTTCCAGAATACCCGAGGGGAATGCGAGCGGCTTCAGCAAGCGCAACGCCGCTGCGCAAGCTAATCTGAGTTGAGGCTTCGATATTCAGGATTAACAGGGTTGCATCCTGCCCAATAAGCAATATCTACCCGCCGGGCGATCTTCTTTGCGAAAAACGAGAGAATTCTGACAATGACCAACGATTTTAACAACACCGAAACCATCGAACTGACCGCAGATGTGATTGCAGCTTACGTCTCAAACAATCCGGTTCCATTGTCTGAGTTGCCTTCCCTGATTGCGCAGGTTCACCAATCCTTGGCCGGCCTCTCGACTGCTTCAGCGACAACACCGACGGAAGTCCTCACACCCGCCGTTCCCATCAAAAAATCGGTTACCCCAGATTACATCGTTTGCCTCGATGACGGGAAGAAGTTCAAATCCTTGAAGCGGCATTTGAAGACAACGTTTGGGATGACACCTGAGGAATACAGGGCGAAGTGGAACTTGCCTGCCGACTACCCGATGGTAGCACCTGCTTACTCAGCTCAACGATCGACGCTTGCCAAGAAACTGGGGCTCGGCCGCAAGCAATTGGAACCGGTAAGGCGCACACAGAAGAAGGCGGCCTAGTCGGCACAAAGGAAGGGGCGGGTTGTTCACCCGCCTCTGGAGCGCGGCTATATGTCACCGTGCCGGTGGTTGGCTATTGCAACCAGGGGGCCACGCGGCCCATCAGTCGTACGGATCAATGAAGTTCGATGTGACGCGCTGGGCTCGGCACGGCGCGCTCAGTTTTTGCTGAAGCCTCAGGGCCTTGACGATCGCCCGATCGCCGCCGCGTGGCTCTGAAGCACCGTGACCTCGCAGCAGGCATGCACCACCCGAGTTCGATCGCCATGTTCCTTGATCATGACCAGATGTGTTGCGTTCAAGGAAACGGCCTGTCCGTCGGAGTCGGCAAGCTGGCTCCACATCATTTCGTGCCCGTATGATGATCCCTCGTCACAACCCTGCCCCGGCGAACCTTGAACGGCAATTTTCAACCGCTACCGTCGACACGCCGCGGAAATCCGCATCCATGGGATATCACTGATCAGTTGGTCCTGGCGTCCTGCACCATGTCGAGAAATTGCTGCAGGTTCTCGATCATCGCCTCGGCGCCATCTTCGTTGACAGCAAATTCAAAGGCCAATTCACCGCTTTCAACAGTGAGCAGAGCAACCATGGTCCGACCATCTTCGGACATGGCCATGTCGAGCGCGAAGCCGGTAACTGGCATTGGGGTATCACTCATCGTGGGTTTCCTTTGCGCCTCGCCTGAAGAAGAAATTCAGGGCGGATGACGTCAAGCAAACTCCCATCGCCGATCCTCGGAATGTTTCCCGGACGAATCCCGGAACGTTGACGCACGATCAAATTGATATCGACTTCTCCGCGTGCCCGTCAACGCTGATCTTGATCTGCTATGACGTTCCGGCGGGGGCCTCAGTGGAGACCCGCCACGGCAGCGCACGGCATCAGAAGGTAGATCACTGCATCAGCAGAAAACCTACGAGTTCAGCCGGTCCCAGTTGTAGTTGTCCCGCGCCTGGTACCCACACTTGAGGCAGGTCGCATACAGCCCGGTCGTGACCGCGTCCTCCGTCCTTAGCCAATTGTCCTTACTGGCCTCGGCGTGCCGCGGTACCCCACAAACCCCGCGGCAGAGAATTCGCACCCGTCGGTGTGGCAGCACGTTTCGGGCATATTCAGGAATGGCCACCCTTTGCTCTCCGTTGTTCGCGCAAGGTCCGCACAAACCACAAAGATTGGGGCATTGCCATGGCCACGATGCTGCAGCCGGCGCTACGCACCCTGGCTGCGCCGAGAGACCATGGGAGAAGGAGGGCAGATGCCGAGCCGCTGACCCCGAAGCATCGCCCATAGCGAGCTACTGTCCTGAGGCGCGGCGCGTTTCAGATGCGAGGTTGTCGATGTGATAGCCGCTGCACGGTCCCTCACCGTCATGCCTCTTCGCCGCTCATGTCCGGGAGCGGAGGACGGCGGCGATCCGTTCGACCCCGCCAACGGTCGTTGCCGCTCTGCGGTCGCCATCGTCCTGAAGACGGCACGAGCCAGAGAGGATGGCTGAGCGGTATGGATCGAAAGATCGTCCAGCGCAAAACTTAGGTCCAGCCGGGATGAATGTAGCGATCGTCGATTTCGACACGTCGACGATCGCAACGAACGGCGGGGCTACTGGGAGTGGCCGAAAATCGTCTAGGCAGCTTTGATAGCTGCGTCCGCCTCGGTGTGACTATTGGCAGCGAACTGATTGGCGCTTTCCAGCTTGATCAGCGAGTTCATCGAGTTCATCGTGTCTGTGATTTGCCGGGGGCTCCCTCGATAAGGTTCGAAGCAGCAGCGTTTGGCGTTCAGCCAGATCGGCAAATTCTGGTGCGCTGAAGACATTCGGCGAGGGCCTTCTGCTCCAGCTTGACTGTCGCGGTCTCGACCGGCTGGAGCGCGATGGCCGTCTCTGAAATGAGTTCGATGAAATCAGCCTTGGGAAACCCGGCCCTGATGCGCCTAGATGCGCCGGCTCCCGGCCAGCCATGGCATGCGGGTGAGGCTGGCGCTCCGGCTGCATTAAAAGCTGCAGAGTGATATGTTTGGTGGATAAATTCGTTCGCCAGACGGGAATGGGGAAATGGCCGACCAAACGAGCGAGCTCATCGAGCATTTCAATGCCATCGGTGAGGATGGGACGGTGCACCAGGTTTTCTGCCACCATGCCATCATCGCCAAGATTTTTATTGGCTCCTCTGTAGTGGCAAGACATCAAAAGCTGATGCTGTCGGACGGCCGTGCCGTGAACAGCGTCACCAACCGAATATTTACGATCGCGAATACAGACGAGGTCATCATCCGAGTGCCTGAGAGAGGATTTGACGAGCTTTGAGCTGCATCGCACGGTCGCTAACGCCGTCGAGCACCGCGTCAGCGAGGCCGCGGACGCGCCTCACCGCACTACGGTAGTCTAGTTGGCTACGGCGGATTGAGCACCTGGATGCAGTGTCGCCTTCGTATTTCGACGAGTTCACCTGGCGGGCGACGAGATCGCCAGTCGATCGGTGTGGCCAAATGGCGCCACAACTCGCGCAAGCTCCGCTAGCCCCAAGAAAGCCCGGCAAGAGGGCGGGTTCCTGCCGGGCTCTCCTCGCGAGGCCAGTCCTGAGCCCGGCAGATGCGGGTGACGTGCTGGCTAAAGATCGGACGAGGTACTCGGAGGCAGCCTTCTCGGCCGAGGTAATGGAATGTGGCCTTTGGGGCCACTTTCCTATTTCCCCACGGCGACGCGGAAATTTGGTCAATCCAACAGAATTCTATCAGGATCGCGCTTATACACCCGACGCTGGTCGAATCTCGGCGTCTGCATCCAGGACGCTTTGTCGCCGGTGACAGCCTCGCTCGCCGTCAAGATGGCCGAGTTTTCAGTTTCTACCAGCGCGCGGGAATGGTCGCACTGAGGGACCTGATCAGATCGCAGATCGCAGAAGGCGGCGAAGAGCCAAGCCGGTATCGATGGCCTCCAGAGCGCGTAGGCCAGCAAGGCAACGAGCAACGCTACACCCACAATTGGCTTCCCCCGTCCGTCAGGGCAACAAGCGCCCCTGCGCCGAGTATCGCGATGCGCATCAAGCCTTCGACCAGGCTCTGTATGCCGGGCTTGCTCCGGACATCAACGGCGAGGGTGATTACTGTTGCTGTCGCCCCGCTGAGTACCGTGACCGTTGCAACTGAAAGGAAAACGAGCTGCGATTCCATTGGGACCTCCTGTTTCAATAGGAGGATTTTCTCATCGACTTTGATGGTGTGGATAAAATCGACGCAATAATCGACGAAACCGCAATGTCTGGGACCTGCGGCGCAAAATCTATTCACGCCCTCAACGACGCAAACATTGGCCAACGACACCGGTAGGCAGGAAAACCCATTTGGCATGAACCAACAGCAGAATCGCTGCCGCAACAAATGGTTCGGGAGAATTGTTGATGCAACGGAATGGATCAGCGGCCCAGGGCTTTGCGTTCATTAGCTTTTCCGGAGCTCTAAAGAGCGCGGCTATTAGGCAGCAAGCTTCGTGCGAAGAAATTGAGCAGGGGCCATGTTCATCCGCGCACCCATCCTGGCCCGCGTTCTCGTTGGTCGCGTCCCCAAGGATACAGGATGGCCGCGCGGTCTGATCTGGTTAGAGGCGGCCCGTCCAACCGAGGCGCACCATGATGGCGCGGCGAGCAGCGTCCTTGCCGGCAAAGAATAGACTTGTGCGCGGCCACCGCATCGACAAGGCCGCGGTCGGCGATTGACGCCGCCTCCAAACCGGCGTCGCCGAGCCGCGCAAGGTCGTGCCAATGGCGGGCAAATCGCTCTCCGCGTAGGCGGCCTGCGCACAGTAGACATGGACAGCCGTCGCCTTTTCCCAGAAGGTGCGTTCCGCGCGCATCAAACGTGGCGGAGCGATTGGGAAAGGCAGACCGTTCAAGATCTCGGCTGCGGCGCACAAGACGTCGAACGAGGCACATGGCTCGCCAGTAGAACGTGCACCGAACTTGAGCATGACGATTGGACTGACACAGCCGGTGCCGGTCGCGATGGCGTTGTGAGCGATGAGTATCCTGTCTCCGTCAGCAGAAGTCTTCGCACGTGTTGCAGTCTCGTCGAGCCCACGCTAGATTACCGGCAACCCCTGATCGATAACCCACTGCGGCAACCGGTTCGTATCTCGCTCGTCCAGCGTTTCTCTTCACTGCGCGTGCCGGGAAGGCTATGTTGGGCGCCGCCGACAAGTTAGGGCGCCAGAGCGCGGATGTATGCGGCTTTCGGCTACGACCGGCTGGCTTTGAAAACGTTTTTCATGATCCGGCTGCCTGATAATCGAAGACGGTGACGGTGATCCAATCCGTCCTGGTTCCGCAATTAACCCATCCAACCGTCGTCCCCTTGATGCGGCACAGTACGTCGTCACTCGTCGTCGATGTCGGGGCACTGCGGGGGAGCCCTGCCGATCTTGCCGACAATTCTCGGGTAATTGGCTTCGGGCAGCGCCTGCCCTGTCCCAATAACTTCAGCGCGGAAGCGCCACTCGTCACCGTAGTCGTACAAGAAGGTCATTGCCGAGCCCACCTTCTGGAAGGCTGTGGTGACACGCGTGCCCTTCACGCTGCGAAAGCCGCCCCCCGCTATGTCGGCGAAGAGCTCGAACCGCTGGGGCGAATCGAACAGCTTTCCCGTCAGCTTTGAATAGAAGCCGTAGGTGTGGTCCATGTCGAATCCAAATGCCGCGCAGATGGCTTCGGCCAGATCCGCTAGCGTGCTCGAACTCGACACCTCAATGTCCCGATAAAGCCGTGCGCGAAGAGAGGCTCGGAAGATCAAGGTCGCGGGCTCAGTCATGGCGGATTTTCAGGTGCTGACGGTTTGAAGGATGATTTTGAAGGGGTTCGCGCCAAGCCGAGACGAGCCGTGCCGAAGACGGTTCGAATGTCGGGTTCGCTTCGGGCGGCGATAGCCGTTGGTGATCTTCCGTTGAACGACGGCCGGTCTGAGAGCGCGTCCGAAGGGGTGTTCGTCCGTGGAAGCGCAGTCGTGCTCGCTGACGGTTTCGGCAGCAAGATCACTCGACAGGCTGGCGCAGCAGCCAGGTCAATTTCAATGTCGTGATGGATGAATTGATCCCCTTCCCGACTTCGAAAAACACTTCGGTATGCACATCTGCAGAAAGTGGCATGTGCGCGAATGTCTACTCGCTGCCCGATACAACTGCTTCTTGCCCCTTGATGTGAAGGAAGGTCGCATCGAAGTCGCCGACCATAACCAGCTTGGCCCATTCGCGAACGTGCAGGCGATTGTCGGTTAGTGAGATCAGGCCGGCCGTCCGAAGTTCCTGAAGCGTGCGGTTAACATGGACCACTGAAAAGCCCAGTGCATCTGCGAACTCCTTTTGCGTAATCGGAAGTTCGCAAGTGAGATCATCCCGGACCAATCCGACGGCTTTCAAACGGAGGACGATCTCGCACAACAGGTGCGCCATTCGGGCAGGAGCATTTCGCTGCCCAATGTTGGTCATCCACTCGCGGGCGATTGAAGCGTCGATAAGGGTAGCGCGCCAAAGTGCGGAGGCGACCCGATGGTGACGTTCGCACAACGCCCGAATGTCGACATGCTTTACAAAACCCAGTTTGCAAGGCGTCATCGTGGCAAGGCCGTTGTCCATGATAGTGAGATGCAGGCTCTGGAGGTCAGGAAAATCGCCCGCTAGATACAACCCGGTGATCTGGCGTTTGCCATCGCCGGTCACCTTGTATGCATAAACGAAGCCTTCCACCAGCACGAACGAGCGCGAAGGATGATCGTGTTCCCGCACAATGTCCCGGTCTGCTTCGAAGTTCGACTCCTGGATCGGAAGCGCCGCGAGTGTTCTCCTATCCTCCTCCGAAAGTGAGGCAATGCTCTCCAGCCTCCGGAGCAGCATCGTATGTGACACACTCAATCCGGTAGGTTGTGAGCGGCGGGGGGCGTTCATGCGCCCATCCTTATGCAAATGGCAAATTCATGGCAAATTCAGCCCCAAACAGCCAGAGCCGTAGGTTGTTCCGCCGAAGGAGATCACATTGGACGAGCGGCGACATTCCAGACACGTCTGGCTGGACATAGCGGCATGTGAAAACGCGATAGGCCCAGAGGCAGAAATCTGCCGCTTTGACCGAAATCTATATACATCCCAAGGCGCATCGGAAACTCCCTTTAACGTTGGCAGATCGATGGAATTCCAGCTCTATTCTTATCGGTCGCAGCAGCTATCGTGCTGAGCGCTGCTACTGCCACAGCGATCACGTTACAGTGGATACGCGCAACCCGCCGCAAGAAGCTTTTGTGCACGATGTCTTTGCGGCACCATCGTTCCGGCTTAGGACGCGACCTGAATCCCATAGCCCGTGGAATCCGGACGGCGGCTCTTACCCCCCTGTAACCCGGAGTTTGCCAAACTCTAATCTGGCGTGCTCCAAAATCTAGCCAGACTCCCGCGAAGCTTTAGCCGGCTAGCTTCATAAAGCTGTCATCGGACTGTCACACTTCCGAATGCGCTCCGGCAAGTCGTTGATCCTGGAAGCCTAAGCGACGCCGCCGCATTCGGCAGTTTCCGACTTTTCCGGCCGGAATGGAAGCGGGATTGTCCCGTTTTCTAATCGGCGCCGCCTATGGCGTCACGACAAGCAGGAGTTGAGATGTCCCCCGTTCCATATGTCCCGGCAGCATCGCCAGGCGCGCCTATGACGAGCGCGCGATGAACTCGTTTCTCATGCAAGCCCTTCAGGATCCGCTGGCGGCTCAGGCGATCAGGTTCGCGCTGAACCTCGTCGGAATGATGCTCCTTATCTTCGCCATGTATTACCGGCGCTACCGGGACAAGGAGCTGGTGACGGCGGCCGCGCTGTTCAACATCTTCGTTTTTGCGGTGCTTACCGTCCTCTCGTCTGTGAACTTCAGCGTTGCTGCGGGCTTTGGCCTGTTCGCCATCCTGGCGCTCTTCACACTGCGCTCGGAGCCGCTCAGCAAAACCGAGATGACCTATTTCTTCGGCAGCGTCGCCATCGCAGTCATCTCTTCTGTGCAGGGAACGACGCTGCCCTTTGCGGCGATGATCGTTCTGTTCGTGCTCGTCGGCGCCTATGTGGTCGATCATCCCAAGATGCTGCAATCCGTCAGCGGGGCGAAGGTCACGCTCGACAAGATCCACCTGACGCTGCTGTCGGACCCCGAAACCATGCGCGCCGAACTTTCGGAGCGGCTTGGTGTCACGGTGCTGTCCTATCAGGTTCTCCAACTCGACTACATCACGGAAATGGCGAGGCTCAATGTCTTCTATCGCAAACACTGACGTGCGGCTGGAGCGGGTTTTCGACCCGATCAGCCTCGCTACCCTCAACGCAAAGGCCGAGATGCTGGAGCGTCTGGACAATAAGTATGTCGTCGGCGCGGGCATATTGCATCGCGCGGCCGCGGAACTGGCGCGGCATTTCGATATTCTGGAAATCGAGGGCCGCCGGGCTTTCACCTACGAAACCTGCTATTTCGACAATTCGGACCGGCGCAGCTATTTCGATCACCATCAGGGTCGGCGGCAGCGCGCGAAAGTCCGGGTCCGGAAATATGTCGATGCAGGGCTTTGCTTCGTCGAGGTGAAGCTCAAGGACAAGCGCGGCGCTACGATCAAGAAACGGCTACCTTATGAAATCGGCAAGTTCGGAGTTCTCGACGAGACGGCGCTCGCCTACGTCGATGGTGTTTATTTCGACCAGTATCGCCATGAGTTTCCTTACGCGCTCGAGCGCGTCCTCGACATGAGCTATGTCCGCATGACGCTCGTGGCGAAGGAAGGCGGCGAGCGTATGACCATCGACAGCGGGATACGATTTTTCGCTCCCGGCTCCTCGCATGCGATCAACGACGACCACTTCATCCTCGAAACGAAATCTGCCAATGCCAACGGGATAGCCGATCGCATCCTGCGCGCGATGCACCAGCATCCCACCAAGCACTGCTCGAAATATTGCACCGGCATTGCCATCCTCAATCAGGCGCCGAGGCACAACAAGTTCCTTCCCGCCCTGCGCAAGCTCGGCAGCGTGCCCGCGCCGCAAACGGCTAAGGCCTTGCCCGGGCGAGAGATCGAGGCAGCCGCATGACCCGCCGCACAGGATTTGACTCAATGACCCAACGAAACAGATTTGGCCGCTTGTTTTGCGCATTCACGCTGACCGGGGCGCTGCTGGCTTCGACTG
Organism: Mesorhizobium alhagi CCNWXJ12-2; assembly: GCF_000236565.1. Lineage (GTDB taxonomy): Bacteria > Pseudomonadota > Alphaproteobacteria > Rhizobiales > Rhizobiaceae > Allomesorhizobium > Allomesorhizobium alhagi. Next base: position 36,675 of record NZ_AHAM01000297.1, read on the forward strand.
CGTCGATCGGGTCAGCCCAGCCGAGGCTGGAAGCACTGGACAGCATGGAAATCACTGCGGAAGGCGCAAACGGCGTCAGGATCGAGGAGTTTTCCGGCCTGTCCTGGGACGAGGATGAGCAACTTCTCTACGCCGTCTCCGACGGCGGCGTCCTTCATCATTTTCGCGTTCGGCTGGACGGGTCGCGCATCGCAGAGATCCAATCCGTCTTCTCCGCTCTGCTCGCAACGAAGACGAGCAAGGCCTCCGGCAAGCCTGTCACCAACGCGGAGGGTCTTACCACCGTCAATGACGACAATGGCCAACGGTCCGACAGCGAGCTTCTGATCGCGTTTGAAGACGGGCCTTCGATCGCCCGCTTTACGCCGCGCGGCGAGTGGATCGCCAATTCCGTCCTGCCCGCCCCGCTTACGAATGAGACGCAATACAGCAAGAAGAACAGCCGCCTGGAAGCGGTTGCGGTAGATGGCCGTCATGGCGTGCTGACCGCGCCGGAACGGCCCCTGAAAGATCAGCCTGAAGACCGTCACACGCTCTATGCGGCAGATGGAACGACCTGGTCGTTCAAGGCTTTCCAGTCCGACAGCAGGCTCAAGGCGATCCAGACGTTGCCCGATGGCAACCTCCTCATCCTGGAGCGGACGCGCGAGGAAAAGGGCGGCGCACCGACGGCGCGGCTGCGCTATCTCGACTTTGGCCAGTGCACCGCGAAACGGGAGTGCCAGCTTGCCGAGCTTTCAGCCGAGCCCGACGCGATGCTGGTCGACAATTTCGAAGGAATGGCCCGCCTGTCGGACGATCTGTTTCTCATCGTCGCCGACAAGACAAGGAAGGACGCCGAACCGACGACCTTCGTCCTATTCCAGGTCAAGGCGACGCCATGAATCGCAGCAATCCGGCCGCGATTCTCACCAATTTCTAACCTGAATGTTTCGCATCCTTCGTGCCATAGTCGCTGACCGGGCGAAACCGACCGCCGACTGCATGATGGCTACGGCCACGGGCGCCTAATGGATTTCGTGAACCCGACCGGTTTCGGGTTCTCAACACCGATGGGCACCGATGGGCATCAGGTCTCGCATTCTCGTTTTTCAGCTCATCGTCGTGGCGTCGGTCTTGATGATGGCCGCTATCGTCTACATCACCATCCGCTCGACGACCTATTACATGGAGCGCGTTCAGTGGGCCAATAACCAGTTGGAAGCCGTCACGGCGCTCACCGTCAATGCCAATCGGTATTCCGAGCAGATCGCCGAATTCCTGTTGATCGGCGAACCGGAGCGCGCCGACTACGAGAGCGCCAGCGCCGAACTGGAGGCGGGATTCGATGCGCTCGAGAAGCTGACCTTAGGCGAGGCCGAGTTCCTGGGGCGCAACAGCGAACAAGAGAATGACGGCGACGAAATCTTCCGAATCATGCGGATGCGCGCTCTCTACGGAGAAATCAGCAAGGCGACCGCCAGGGCAGTCGATCTGCGCAACCAGGGGCGGCAGGAAGACGCGGTCATGGTGTTTCGCCGCGACATCGAGAACCGTTTCGACGCCGAGTTCGAAAATATCCTGGAGGCCGCGAGGCGCGATGAAGCGGAAGAGGTCGCGCGGGCGGAACTGCAGGCCGAGGCATTGTGGCGGCGCCTGACGTGGATCACCGCCGGGCTTGCGCTGGCGGCCGTGGTCCTCTGCTTCGTCGCTGCTTTCCTTCTCGCCCGATCGTTGATGCGCCCGATTGGGCTTCTGACGCAAGGCGCCGAGGCGATCGGGCGGGGTGAACTCGACCACCGGATCGGCTACGACAGCAGCGACGAACTCGGCGTGCTTGCGCGGCGCTTCAACGCGATGGCAGCCAATCAGGAAGATCAGCGCAAGCGGCTGCTGGAGGCGCGAGCGGATCTCGAGCGGCAAGTCACCGCGCGTACAGCTGAACTCGCCGCGGCAAACCAGCGGCTGACGGATCTCGACCGGTTGCGGGTTCAGTTTCTCGCCGACATAAGCCATGAACTGCGCACCCCACTGACCGCTCTTCGAGGGGAGGCGGAGATTCCGCTGCGTCATGGTTCGAAGCCCGAAGCGGTCTACCGCGACGCACTTGAGCGGATCGTCACCCAAAGCCTGGAGATGAGCCGGCTCGTCGACGATCTGGTTTTCCTGTCCCGCTCGGAAACCGATACGATCCGCTTCGAGCCCCGCCGGACGGACCTCGTGACCATCGTCAACGATGCGGTTCATGACGGCGAAATCCTGGCGCGCGCCAACGCTATTGCGATCAAGGCGGACTACAGGACCGATCCGATCTGGGTCACCGCCGACGCGCAGCAGCTTAAGCAGGCGCTCGTCATACTTCTGGACAACGCCATAAAATACTCTCCGCGCGGCCGCCCCGTGAACTTAAGCATGACCGCTTCGGACGGATATGCCCACATTACGATACGCGATAAGGGGCTGGGCATTCCGGCCGAGGAAATACCAAAGGTATTCGAGCGGTTTTACCGCGGCCGAAGCCCGAAGACGTCGCGCCAGCCCGGCAGCGGCCTCGGCCTGGCGATCGCGAAATGGCTCATCGAAAAGCATCAGGGCGAGATCACGCTCACCAGCGAGGTCGGGTCATTTACGGAGGTCGTGGTCCGCATTCCAAGCGCCGATGCAAACGAAGCTTCGGATGACAATTTCGGCGCCGGCGCGACCGCTTCGAGGAAAAAACCTCGCGTGAAAACCAGCGCGGCATAAACAGCGGGGAAGCGCTCCCGCCCACGACAGGATCCCGACGGAGGTGAAGTCAATGCCAAGAATTCTGCTGGTGGAGGACGACGACCGTATTGTGGGCTTTATCAAGCGAGGGCTCGAAGCGGAGGGTTACCTGGTCGACCTTGCAAACAATGGCGAGGATGCACTGGCGATGGTGCGTGAGACGTCCTATTCGCTGATCGTTCTCGACCGCCTGCTTCCCGGAATCGACGGTCTTGAGGTCTGCCGCATGCTGCAACGCGAACGGCGCGAGAATCTCGTCCTGATGCTCACCGCAAAAGACAGCCTGCAGGACAAGGTCGAAGGGCTGAAGGGCGGCGCCGACGACTATCTCACCAAGCCCTTCGCCTTCGACGAGCTGATCGCCCGCATCGAAGCCCTGCTTCGGCGCGGGCCGGCCACGACTTCGGATCCGCTGCTGAAGGTCGGCGACCTCGCGCTCGACCCCGTCGCCAAAAAGGTCTGGCGCGGCGAGCGCGAAATCAGTCTGACGGCCAAGGAGTTCAGGCTTCTGAACTATATGATGCTGCATCCTGGAGCCGTCATCAGCCGCACACGGCTGCTCAACAATGTCTGGGACCTGAGCTTTGACCCTGAAACAAAGGTGGTCGACGTCTACATACGCTACCTCCGCCGCAAGATCGACGGCGCGGAAGAACACCCGCTTATCAAGACGGTGCGCGGCTTCGGCTACGTCATTTCGGCTTGAAGCGCGACACGCGACTTCGAACACCCAGCAGCTCAATCTGATTCATGTTTATATTGTTGCATGGCTAACAAGATAAATTGAAAGTAAGAGAGCGGTGAAGGTCCGGTTAAAAGTTGGATAGAGGCGATTTATTCCGAGATTGTTTCCGCATTTCTACGTTATTTTACGGTGGTCGCACAGGAGCGACTGCATTGTGTGACGATAAACGGAGAAAGCATCATGAAACCCAGTCATAAAATCGGCCGCATGGTTGCCTTTGCAATCGCCGCAGCGACCGGAACAGCGGTATCAGGGGGCGCGCAAGCGGCCGTCAAGCCGCACACAATCGAGACCGGCGGCATCAGGAGCATCGTTGGCGCGAAGCAGGCGGCGCCGAAGACGCTGCCTGGAACGGTTCAGGCTCAGGAGAAGTTGCTGCAGTTCGCCGGCAACAGCTCGTCAAACTCGAGTTCGAACGGTTCGTCGAATTCCAGCTCAAACGGCTCCTCGAACTCGAGCTCCAACAGTTCGTCCAATTCGAGCTCGAACAGTTCGTCGAACTCGAATTCCAACAGCTCCTCCAATTCGAGCTCCAACAGTTCGTCGAACTCGAGCTCAAACAGTTCGTCCAATTCGAATTCGAACAGTTCGTCGAACTCCAATTCCAACAGCTCGTCCGATTGGGGCTCGAACAGATCGTCGAATTCAAGTTCCAACCGGTCGGCCCGGACGCTGGTCGACCTCCTGCGTCAACGCTAGAGGTGGCCAGGAAACGAGTGGCCGGCCCTCGCCGGCCCCTCGTCGCACCGGCAACCCACGGTGAGTAAGCCGGTGTCCGGCTATCAGTCCCTAGTTCCAGATGACAGCATGCTGACACGCTTCAACAAGCCCTCGCCCAAGATCAGCTTTCTTTGCCAGTCCTCCGATGTCGGCGTTATCGCCGAACCGCGGCCGGCCAAATCCGCTCTCCCCGACTGGTTCCGCAAGATCGCGCCGATCGATCTGGAGCATGTCGGCGCGCGCGACAACGGCATCACGATCAAGCGCTGTATGCCGTTTCTGGATGCGCTTTCCACCGGCTGGATACTGCCGCTCGCCGCGGAGGTGCGGCTGGAGATCAAGGATGGCGGGGAAACCGTCGACTACGGCTGGGAGTTCGACCGCACGATGGTCAGCAATCACAGCCAGCACCAGATCACGGGCCATCCCAGCACGCCGCGGCCACCTTGCAAATTCCACAATTACTGGGCGATCCGAACGGCGCCGGGGTGGAGCTGCCTGTTCGTGCCTCCGCTCAACCGGCCCAACGGGGTCTTCGAGGCTGTCGCCGGCATCGTCGACACCGACAGCTATTCGGCGCACATCCACTTCCCCTTCTTCCCGATCGGCCCAGACGGCGTGCACATTATCGAGAAGGGCACGCCGCTGGTGCAGGTTTTCCCGTTTCGCCGCGCCGACGCCGCGATCGAAGGCGAGGTGCGCGCCGAGACAATGGAAGAGGCAAACGAGCGGAAACGCGTCTATCGCAACACAATCGCCGGCTCGGGCTGGTATCGAAAGTTCGCCCGCGCGAAACGCTGAGTCCAACACCAGAGAACCTGAATTCCCGGGCTGTTGCTGAGTTGACCAAATGACGGCCGTCGGCATGCGCGACCGTCATGGCGCCTGAGTACGACAACGGATCATCTCGGGTTCGTCGTCACCGTGCGTCAGAGATCCGAATGCGCGTCGCGTGAAAGCCGGCAGGCCGTCGCGTCGGCCTCCCAGAGGCGCGCCGTATCAGGCCAGTTGGGACGGCGTGGATGAGCAAGCTGGCAGGTGCCATGATTTTAGCTCTGGTTCGAATTCAGATTCGGTCGGGACCTAGCCACCGAGCTATCGGTTCCTTTCTTCGTGAAATTTTTCGTTACAAGTTCGAAGAATAGGATTAAGCTGTTTGATTGCACTGCCTTGGCAGGCGATCCCACCCCCGCACCCATGCCTGCTAAGCATCGCCTCCTGCTGCCGGCGGGAGCAGTTCCGCCGGCCCTTTCTCATCATTCCTCTTGCTGCGTCAGCTTCGCCAGTTCGGCCATGAAGCCCGGCTAACTTCCCTCGCAGGATGAGCCATACTGTAGACGGTCGTCCTGATCCTCGTCGGGCAACTTGATTGCCGCTTCAAGTAACCGGCCGCGGTCATCCACGCCGAAGGCCAGCGTCGAAGCCGTGGCGATGCTGCCCGGCAAAGGCTGCGTCGGCATAGGCGCGTTGATTCCGGTGCGGTCGCAATGACGGCAAGCATATTTGAACCGCACATTCTGCAAAACCTTTGCCTTCACCTCGACATGAAGTTGCTCGGTAACGGTCTCACCAATGCGGTGCATCCGGGCAACAGCAAGGACAGACCTTCTGATCGTCGGGAAGGTCATACTCGACGCGCTCGGGCGGCAGGTTTTCCGGCAAGGCCTTGCGGCCGCGCTTCTTTCCCGTCGCCCCTTCGGTTGCCGGCAAGCCTGTGTCCGGCAGGGCAACGACATCGCTGTCTTCGTTGTTGGCGGCGTCCTCATCCGCGGCTGTTCGGCTTCTTGAAGAGGCGGTCAATGTGTTTTTTACTGCGTGGCGCAAAACGATGCAGTCGTGCAAGCGCCAGAGAAATTCCTTCGAAAGGGCTTGTTCAATGGGCAAGAAGCCAAAAATCCTCACGCCCGACCGTACCGACAGCTTCCATCGGCATGAGGTTTGCCAAAGGGCGCTGGCACCCTCATTCCAAAATCTGTGCGAGCAGGCACAAGCGGCGGGCTGGGAGGAACGCGAGGCGGCATACGCACTGATGGTGCTTGCCGCCGCTAAGCTTAAGCATGCCACGACAGAAGCGGAGACGATCTCGGAAGTCACAGACGTCCCAGGCGAGATTGGCGGCACAGGCCCCGGGCCCGTGGAAGGCGACTAAGCTCTTTTTGAGCGACATGCCTGCCGTCGCCGGCAGCGACAATGATGTCTGGATTTCGCACCGATGTTGCCGGCGAGAATGGCGACGTGCTGGATTCGATGTCTCCGTCGCTTCCGTCGAGGGAGCGACCAGACCTGATCAAAGTCGCCGTGAGAGGTCGGCACCGGAGCATCAGTGCAGGGCAAACCCGGAGGACGGGGTGATACGGGCAGGCCCGCTCGCGCGCCAAAACGGCCCCGATCTTGCGCAAGAAGGCAGTCTGCAGTTCGAAGAGCTCGGACGGCGACAAGTCGTAATCTGCCTTGCACCTCACTCCACAAAACAGTCATATTCGTGCCGCCAGAGATGAGAAAAGTGACTCTGGCCGGTCAACAGAGAGGCAGATCGCTTATGTCAAATGAACTCGACGATCTCAGCCGGCGTGTCGCTGCTGGCAAGCTGAACCGGCGTGATTTTCTCGGCCGAGCCGCCGCCCTCGGCGTCACTGCCACCTTCGCCAATTCGCTGCTTGCCTCCACGGCCCGCGCGGCGGGCCCGGTGAAAGGCGGCATTCTTCGCGCCGGCATGCAGGGCGGCGCCGCTACCGACAGCCTCGACCCGGCGTCATGGTCGAGCCAAGTTCCTTATTTCTTCGGTCGCCAATGGGCCGAACAGCTGGTGCAAATTTCCGCCGACGGCGAGGTGAAGCCGGCGCTCGCCGAAGAATGGAGCGCATCCGACGACGCCAAGGTCTGGACCTTCAAGATCCGCAAGGACGTGCAGTTCCACAACGGCAAGGAGTTGACGCCCGCCGACGTCGTCGCGACGATGGAGCGTCACTCCGACGAGAATTCAAAGTCCGGCGCGCTCGGCATCATGGGCGGCATCGACACCATTAAGGCGGACGGCGACACCGTCGTCTTCTCGCTGAGGGACGCCAATGCCGACCTGCCCTTCCTGCTCGACGACTATCATCTGATGATCCAGCCAAACGGCGGTAAGGACAGCCCGGCCGAAGGCATCGGCACCGGCCCCTACAAGATCACCGTGAACGAGGCCGGCTTGCGCCTCGGAGGCGAGAAGTTCGCCAATTACTGGCGCGACGACCGCGGCTTTGCCGACCAGATCGAAATCATCGTCATCAACGACGCGACGGCGCGCACCTCCGCCATCCAGGGCGGGCAGGTCGACATCATCAACCGCGTCGAGCCCAAGATCGTCGACCTCATCAAGCGCATGCCGGGCGTGACGATCCAGAACGTCGCCGGCAAGGGCCATTATGTCTTCATCGCCCACTGCAACACCGCGCCGTTCGATAACAACGACCTGCGGCTGGCGCTGAAATTTGCGCTCGACCGCGATGAGATGGTTCAGAAGATCCTGATGGGCTATGGCACGGTCGGCAACGACACGCCGATCAACAAGGGCTACCCGCTCTTCACCGAGGCCGAGCAGCGCACCTACGATCCCGAAAAAGCCTCCTTCCACTACAAGAAATCGGGGCATTCGGGCCCGATCCTGCTGCGCACTTCGGACGTTGCCTTCCCCGGCGCCGTGGACGCCACCCAGCTCTACCAGCAGAGCGCCGCAAAGGCCGGCATAACCATTGAGGTCAAGCGCGAGCCCGGCGACGGCTACTGGTCGGAAGTCTGGAACAAACAGCCCTTCTCCGCTTCCTACTGGGGCGGCCGGCCGACCCAAGACCAGATGTATTCCACGGCCTATTATTCCAAGGCCGACTGGAACGACACGCGCTTCTTCCGCGAGGATTTTGACAAGATGCTGTTTCAGGCGCGCGCCGAACTGGACGCCGACAAGCGCAAGAAGATCTACGCCGACATGGGCACGATCGTGCGCGACGAGGGAGGCGCCATCGTGCCGATGTTCAACGACTTCATTGACGCCACCAGCGCCAAGGTCGGCGGCTGGAGCCCGGACGGCAATCAGGAGATGATGGGCGGTTACGCCCTGTCCAAGTGTTGGCTAGTGGCCTGAGCCCGGCCTTTCGTTGGAATCGGCACCACCTGCCGGCTCCTAGGATTTCATGCTTTGTCGTGCCGATGGCGTTGAGACGTGGCATGGGCCCCGGGGCGGGCCATTTGATCGCAGACCTGATCACCGGATCCGCTCCGACATGAAAATCAGCCATCTTCGGATCGTTCCTTCATGATCTGAGGGCTCTGAACGCACCGTACGAGCGCCAGCAATCCACGAGGCGGTCAGGCATAGTGGTCGATGGACCGGATATCCTTTCGTCGTGCTCGCACGGCGGGCCGAGGGCCGGTCTCGGGCCAAGCATATTGCAGAGGTCGGTAGCGCGGTCCGAGAAACTCGCGGATCACTGATGCCATCTGTTTGAAGGGAACCAAGAGTTTCATGACGCCTCGCTTTGCCTCTTCGCCAGCTTGGCTATTTCGCTGGTTGGCCCTGATCAATGCGAACGACGTCATGATACGGCAGGCTAACCAACTTCGTCTGTGGACTTTCCCACGCAGCGAAAACACTCGCCAAGTCTTCCGGACAAATGCGGGTCCGGCAAGCGCAGATCGGGCAGCGTGGCGCTGCTCACGGTTTGCCGCTATTCTGCCGCTCCAATCCGAGGTCGAGGATGCTGTCTCCCACCCTTCAGCCAGGTCCCGAGCCGCTCCATGTCAGCCTTGTGGCTATCCCCGAGGCCGTGGTGTCGACGCTCAGCGGCATTTTTGACGTGATGAATGCCTTTTCGATGGTTTCCGTACTGGATCGCCCTCCCCTCCAGGCTCCTCCATTCCATCTGGAGATCGTGGGCCAGCAGAGCGGCCCTCTCCAGCTGGCGAGTCGGGTACCCGTCATCGTGGAGCGACCCGTCGCCGAAATCGCGGCCACCGATATTGTCATCGTCCCGTCGGTACTGCTCGGTCCTGACGGCTGGACAAAGGGGCGGTATCCGGACCTGGTCGACTGGCTGGGCACCATGCATGATCGTGGCGCTCTCCTGTGCTCCGCCTGCTCCGGCATCTTCCTGATCGCAGAGACAGGGCTGTTCGACGGTGCCGATGCGACCGTTCATTTCGGATACGCTCGCGCTTTCGAAACAGCCTTTCCGCAAGTTCCCATCCATCCTGAACGGGTTCTGGTCGTTTCGGGCAAGCGTGACGAACTGATCACGTCGGGCGCTTCCATGACCTGGCACGATCTCGTCCTTTACCTCATCGCGCGACACGCGGGCGCAACGGCTGCCCAGACCGTGGCACGTATCTTCGCGCTGCAATGGCACCAGGATGGGCTTGCCCCCTACATGGTCTTCGACGGCCGCAAGGATCATGGGGACGCGGCGATCCAGGCGGCCCAGGACTGGTTGGCCACGCATTTCTCGGTGACCAACCCGCTGGACGAGATGATCAAGCGGACCGGGCTCACCGAGCGGACCTTCAAGCGACGATTTACGCGTGCGACGGGCTTAAGCCCGATTACGTACGTCCAGCGTGTGAGGATCGAGGAAGCCAAGCGTAGGCTGGAGCGGACCGAGGCTTCGGTCGACGAAATCAGCTGGCAGGTCGGCTACGAAGAACCGGCATTCTTCCGCCGTCTCTTCAGGCGCGTAACAGGGTTGGCACCGGGGGCTTACCGCCGGCGGTTCGGAATTCCAGACTATGCGCAGACCCGAGTGAAGAATTAATCAACAAACCCTTTTTGCAATTTCACCCTCAGCACCCACTCTGAGCCCAATGTTTGCGTCCAGTCTCCTTGCCGGATCCGCGGCGGCCGGTGTTCCAGTCGTGTTCTTGCGACTCGTCCGTAACCGTAACAAAACAAGTTCCACCTCGACATCTTCCTGTTACGGTTTGATAGTAATGAGGCAAGCATTCATCTGATGAGGAGGCTAGGATGACGCTCCAGCGCGAGTTGTCACTGGAAGATCTTTTAATCGACCCGATTATCGGCCTTGTCATGGTCCGGGACGGGTTCGCCCCCGAAGATATTCGTCGTCTGTTGGGCGATGTCGCAGTTCGCGCCGCCGCGGCATCACCACGCCAAACGCAACCTGACACTCCGCGTGTTGTCCAGCAGGGTTGCAAATGGCCCAACGCCGCTTAGCGGTGTCCGTCACGCCTCGTTCCCGGCCGTTGCGGACATCGCATCATCACGGGTGGCGTTGGACACAATCTACCTCAGGAGGCTCCTTGAGGCGGCGTGCACGTGTTGTGTTTCGATTTCGTCCTCGGCGTTGTCAACCAAACGTTGCACGGTTAGTGTATTTTGACGCTGCGCAACACGGCACAGCGCATCGTGCGGCTGTACGCAGAAACTGGAATCGGGGATCCAGTGCCGGTATCAACGGTCGAAGACAAACTTGTCGACTCCATCTACGCCACCGTTTTCGGCGAGGGGACATGGCAGGACTTTCTGGCGAAGTTGAGCCTGATCCTTCCGGACGGTCGGTCCACCCTCTTTTACCACGACAGTAGACGGAGCAAGGGCGCCTTCAACCTCAACTCCGGCTTCGATGCCGCCGAGGTCGCCAAGTACGGAGAGTATTACTCCAGCATCAACCCGTGGATGCCGGCGGCGGCGGTGAGGAAAGTGGGTGTGGGCGTGGTGGCCGAGCAGATGTTGCCCCGCGATCGCCTGGTGAAGACGGAGTTCTACAACGACTTCTGGTCAAAGGTGGGTGGGGAGTCCGCAGTCGGAGTGACAATAGTCAGAGAAGAAGGACGCTCTTTCCTCCTGTCGACGCTGACGTCATGTCCGGATCCGGAAGCAAACAGGCACGCCGCCGACACGCTGACAAAGCTCGCGCCGCACCTCAATCGCGCATTCAAGCACTTCAGATCCGAGCCAGGCCAAAAGACCGTAGCGGAAATCGGAAGCTCGCTTTTCGATGCCATCGATATCGGCATGGTGGTCGTTGGAGATCGCGGCCTTGTCAAATCCGCTTCGCCAGTTGGCCAAAATATGATCAACACCGGTCGGTGCCTGCGGGTAAACCTGCTTGGAAAAATCAAGGTCTGCCAGCAGAGGGCGGATTATCTGCTCAGCCAGATGCTCGACAGGTCCTACCAGGGATCGCGAGTGGCGTGCTGTATGGTCGATTCCTTCAAGCTGACCTTCATACAAGTCGCCAAAGACCCCCTGTCGCTGTACTTCCAAGGGCCGACGATCGTTATCCTGGTGGAACAGGGGAATACGATGCCGAGGGTGAATGGCGACTATTTTTCCAAGGCGTACAGGCTTACTGCAGCGGAGACTCGGGCGCTCGCGGGCATCATGGCTGGCAACAGCGTCGACGAAATTGCCAATGCTGCCGCGCTTTCGCGGGAAACAATCCGGTCACAAATGAAGAGCCTATACGCAAAGACGGGAACGAGGGGCCAGCTCGAGCTGCTCCGTCTTGCCAAGACATCCCTCCTGCCTGTTTGACCTGGCGAGCGGGATTCTCCAGCTGTTCGATGCTGCAAGCCGAGCGTTGCCGCACAGAATGTTTGAACTGCCTGCCCTTGGGTATCGGAATTTCCGTCGACCCGGACAGGAAGCGGGTAACGGCTTGGCTGCGGCGGCATCCGGGAATGCGGATTTTTCACTCAGCGACGCACGTCAATGACGACTGGCCGGCGAGTGCGAGTTCACCCTGCGGGGTGAAGCGCTTTCTCGCCGAGCGTGTCATACCAGCATCGGCTCCTGCCGGAGCCGATTGTATCTGAGACCCGGCGGCGACGCCGTGTATGTTGGCGGGAGCCGTATCAAAGCCCCACACGGCTTCCGCCCTTTTCACCAGATCAAGCCCTGTGCCGTCCTTCGTCAACAGCGGAGCAAGGCTGCTTCGGGCCATTTCAGAAGATTGGGCGTTGGATTGGTCCTATTTGCCCGGTTCATGACGACCGCGCATTTCAGGGGATTGGTAAATGGCGATTAGCCGACCGGGCGAAGCGGGATACATATGAAAATGAGCGAAGGGAGTAGAGAGACTGGCGGGCCTGGGGGAAGCTGGCTCGCTATGGCGGGTGCATTGCTCATGTCGGCCGCCACGGCATTGGCATTGTGGTGGCTGTTGACTGCGTAGCAATTTGTCAGTGAGCCGCTTATGCAGCCGGCGCGATTATCCATGCATGTCGATCGGCGTGGGGTTTTGCACCGCTCGACACGGCAGCATGCTGCCCTACGCACTGAACGGCAGGTAGCCCAAATTCGTCCAGGATGACGAGATCGGAATGGACAAAGCGCGCAGCGATCTGTCCGAATCTGCCTTGCACCTTCCCCAGCTCGAGCGCATTGACCAGTTCGACTGTCGAGAAGCAGCGGACGCGTCTGAGATGGTGGAGACCTGCAGGTTTCTCGACGCTGCGGAGTCGGGAGGCGGCAGCGTGAACTGATCGACGAGCAACCGAAGCCTGGAGGTTGCGTGTGGGATGATCCAGCCGCGTTCCAGCACGTGCAGAAGGGGCGAGAAATCAATCCTCCTGCGCCGGATCGCGGCCTGCGCGCTCGATGTGCCGGCGCAGAAGCGCCTCGGCATAGCCGAGATCGCCTTCGGCGAGCGCGTCGAGGATGGCGATGTGCTCGCCGCAGGCACGTTGGATGCGGGCCTCGCTCAACTCGTCGAAATCGGCGTACTCGGTCATTCGCCTCAGATTGTTCTGCTGGCGGATGGCCTGCAGCAGGAAGCGGTTCCCCGACCACGCGACGAGCGCCTCGTGATATGCCGCGTTCACGCGAAACCAGCGCTCGCGCGTGATCGAGGCGGCAGCGGCGTTGAGGATCTCCTTCTGCGCCCCACGGAGCGCGGCAAGTGCTGCCGGATCGACGCGGAATCCGGGCTGGCGCATCGCCCCGCATTCGATCACCAGCCGGAACTGATAGCTCTCGGCCACCGCGTCCGATCGCGATCGTTGCGACGACAGATTGCGGCCGCTGATCAACCGGCCCTGCCGCCCCTCGACTGCGCCATCTCCAGGAACTGCTGCAGGTTCTCCACCATCGCCTCGGCCCCGTCCTCATTGATGGCAAACTCGAAGGTCAGCTCTCCGGTCTCAACTGTGAGCACCGCAACCATCATTTCGCCATCTTCGGACATCGCGACGTCCATGGCGAAGCCGGTGACCGGCATAGGCGTATCGCTCATCGTCGGATCATCCTTTCAGCTTCGCCGAATGTGAACTTCGGGACTGACGCTCGAACCAGTCAATTCACAATTATGAGAGACGTGATTGTTTAACGATTGCGCTTCACGGTTCCGGTCGGCGGCCGGCTGTCATCATCGATCAGGATGCCAGCCTCTTCGGCTGCCTCGCGAAACGCCTTGCGAGCTGCCGCAGCCTTGCGCTGGCCTTCTAGCACTTCAAGGCATGCCTTGCGAGCGACGCGCGCCTTGGCGGTGTCGATCTTCATAGGCCATTCGTTGAGCAGCCATTCGGCTGCCTTGCGGGCGCTGCCTATGTGCTGAACCTGGCCCGCGCGCGCGCTGTGGACCTTCACAGCTGGGTCGAAAACCCCGTCGTCCAGCTTAACCATACTCAACACTCCAAAGGCAATGCGCATCAACGCTGCTTCGACTGGCCGGTTCCCAGGGAGGAGGCTGTCGGTCTATCGGAGCGGCTGCAGAAGGGGAAAGACCGGGCGCTCCCCTGGCCCGTAGTTTAACCAGGCCGCCTTGCAAAGCCCGTTCACCACCAACTCGAAATTCTCGGGGTTCTTGTCGGGCAACACTTTGCGACGGTATTCCCGGTGGGTAGGTCGGGATTGACCTGGAGCACCTCCTGCCACGCTGCGCGGGCCTCATTGAACCGGCCCAGATGGCCATAACTGGCAGCCAGAAGCGCGCGGGCCGTACCCGACCTTGGCGGTCAGGATGGCGGCCAGCTTGCGAGGATCGCTCATCGGGCCATCTTCTCGTCTCCAAAACAACAGGAAGCATGTGATCGCCGCACCAGCCATTTCGCCCCAGCCCATTTTCGGTTGTTCTCTTCCTAGCCGGGAAAGCCGCTGAGCAGTCGGTGGATCCGGCGACAAATTTTCCGCTTGGCATGCGGCCCTCCGTATCGCGCGAAATATTCCGGCTTCAGCCGGTTAAGGAAGAACATTTCGAGCCTGCGCCCGCGCTTGGTGTCGATAGCCCCTCGCGGGTCCAGTTCGAATAGCGTCTTGACGTTCCCAGCTACGGTTTCCGAAACATTGATCCGTCCGGGAGCGCAGTTCTCGTCCATGAGCGCGCCGTGTTCACCGCATCGCTCCGGATAGCGAAGGTGAACTTCCTCCGGCCGACAACGCCCGATATGACCGGTCCGGCATGAATCCCGACACGCAACTCCAGTGCCGGCAACCGCATCTTCCCGCGCTGCGCCTTTATGCGAGCCGCAACGGCGTGGATTTCCAGCGCCGCGAGGCAGGTCGCAATTGGGTGCCGGCGATTGGCCGCAGGCACTCCGGCAACGGCCATGTAAGCATCGCCGATCGTCTTGAGTTTTTCCCTGCCATAGCGAGTCACGTCTCGTCAAACGTGGTGAAATATTGGTCCAAGGGCCCGATGAGCGCGGCGGGCTCCATGCGTTCGGCCAGAAGGTAAAGCCCTTGAAGTCCGCAAACAGATCGTCGCCAATGGATCATATTTCGGCTGCACGTTTGCCGCTCTTCTCGAGCTCGCCGGCAATCGACGCTGGGAGGATGATGAGCAGCTCCTCAGTACGCGCGCCTTCTCGGCCACCAAGTCCACAGGCGCATGATCCAGCTCTTTCAATGCTTGGTCGAACTCGACGAGTTTTCGGCGCAGCTCCAATTGGGTCAGCACCTGGCGCGGAAGGCGGCGCAGTGACTCAGCCTGTTCAAGGGCCAGCTGGCGCGGCACGAAAATCCATCCCGGTGGTTGGCAGGCGAGGATGTGTTTGTATCGTGCCAAGTCGATTCGAGCCGCGAGCCGGAAATGATGACGACAGCAACGCCACTGGCCGGCACCATCGGCTGAGTACACGCGGGCACTCTCCGAACTTCCTTTTGTGCGGTTGACCAGCCAATCGGCCTCCCTCTGGACGCCGCGTCGGGGCGACGATCTATCGGCTGGGGCACGATCGTCGTCCCGGACCGTGGTGCGTCTGACGGCTTTGGTCGCCCGCGCCCTCCGGCATGGGGTGTCGGGACTCAAAAGTTGATCCGCGTCCGCGGAGTATTCGTCGGCGTAGGTCCCGTCGGCCGGTCAAAGCTGCGGCCCCGAACCGACCCCAGGGAATGGGAACGAAACGGAGCCGCATCGACTGGAGGTCGATGATCAATGCTATCGCATTTTTATACGGATTGCCAGATCGGGATCGGTGCCGTTCGTTAATGAGACGTTTATGCCGGTGTCGGGTTTGTGCCATATTTGCCACATGGCGGCCACAAGAGGCGGTGCCTAGCCGTCTCTCTGCCTAATTCCGATTGTGCGCCGAACGCCGATGCGTAATGTCATCTCAGAGAGAGGGGCGATTCATCGCAGCTTTTTCAAAGCCGGGCTGGGCGGGGACGTTCCTTTCTAAAGCCCATCCCATTTGATAATATTGACGGAGGTCAGAAAATGAACATCAAGAGCCTTCTTCTCGGCTCAGCTGCGGCTCTCGTCGCAGTTTCCGGCGCACGCGCGGCCGATGCGGTCGTGATCGCTGAACCGGAGCCCATGGAATATGTGCGCGTCTGCGACGTGTACGGCACGGGCTTCTTCTACATCCCCGGCACCGAAACCTGCCTGCGCGTCGGCGGCTACATCCGCTACGACATCGGCATCGGCGCTCTCGGCCATCAGGACGTGCTGGACAAGAAAGACCTGTCGGACGGCGTCATTGACACAAACGATACCTACTACAAGCGCGCCCGCTTCCAGCTGCGCGTCGACAGCCGTTCGGAAACCGAACTCGGCACGCTCCGCACCTACGCCGCGATCAATTTCCAGTACACGACGGCCTCTAATGCCGCCGACGTCGATGGAGACGGCTTTATCGATGGCGGCATCACCGATGCAGGCTTCGCTACGGAGTTCGAGCATGCCTATATCGAACTCGGCGGCTTCCGCGTCGGCAAGACCGACTCGCTGTTCTCGACCTTCACCGGCTATGCCGGCGGCGTGATCAACGACGATATCGTCAGCTACGGCCCGTTCGGCACGCACCAGATCGCCTACACCTTCACCGGCGGCAACGGCTTCTCGGCCGCGGTCGCTCTCGAAGTGGGCGACGGTGATGAAGGCTTCCTCTCCAACGACTACACGCTGGACAGCTATGTCCCGCATGTCGTCGCCGGCGTTGCCTGGACGCAGGGCTGGGGCGGCATCTCGGCTGTCGCGGGCTATGACTCGGTCTGGGAAGAGTGGGCCGGCAAGGTTCGCTTGGACGTGAACGCGACCGAACAGCTCGCTCTCTTCATCATGGCCGGTTATGCGTCCGGTGCGGATGACGACTTCCTTGGCGTTCCGGATCTCGACAGCCCGAACTACTACGGTAGCTGGGGTGGCGACTGGGCTGTCTGGGGTGGTGGTACCTACACCGTTTCCGAGCAGACCAAGATCAATGTCCAGCTTTCCTATGACGAGCAGGAAAACTTCGCTGCCGTGGCGAACGTGAACTACGAGCTCGTTCCGGGCCTCGTGATCACGCCTGAAATCGTCTATGTCGACAACTTCGACGACGACATCGACGATGATAGCGACGAGATCGGCGGCTTCCTCCGCTTCCAGCGCACGTTCTAAATCGACCTGGCCGATCAGAAAACCCGGCGGGCAACCGCCGGGTTTTTTTGTTTCGTAAAGTGGCGAATCGAAGTGTGCAGGCGGGCCATTACTCCCCGGTCGCCAGGTGCGCCTGCGCCGCCTCAATCACCGCATCGCGAAGCTCCTGCTTCAACAACTCTATCGGAATTTGCCCATCGAGTTCGCTATTGGGGCGGATGAGCCATAGCCAGGCCAAGCGCTGATTTGAGAACAAGTTGAGCACGTCGACAATACCGGTCGCAGGACGGCCATCGACGAACTGGGCTAGTGGAAACACGTGCTTGCGCCCGCCACTTCGGAGCGCAATCACGTAGTTTCGGCGCTGCCAGCGGTTTAACGACGACCGTGATATGCCGAAGGTCCGCTCAAGAAATGTTGGCCCAGCGACCGGTCCGGCCCAATTTGTGGTAACCTGGCCAGACAAGTCAGCTATTCCGCGCCTGCCCACGGGCGATAGCGTGGCCGTCGTCGGCGATGAGGCGGCTTTCCTATGCGACCGGACAGGTACGTCGGCAGTCAGCCGCGTCACGAGTTCAGCGACCGCCCCTTCAATTTCACTCACCCGAGTGGCGAGGTGGATCTGTTGATCCAACGCCAACTCCGATACGGCCGCCGCGACCATTCCCGCAACAAGCCCGCCAGCCTCAATCGCCGGTTTCCTGAGGCCGTGGTCATACTCGACCAATGCGCGCTCAACAGCAGCTGCCACGAAGCTCGCCAGATTGTGATTCATTAGCGGGTGCTCACCAAGGAACGTAGCTTCATCCACCGGTCGGGCGGAGTCTCTGACAGGTCTAATGGCGTGTGTGTTCGACGGTGGCAAGGCCAATCTCAGCGTCCGAGCGGCACAAAGCGATCATTCTTGGCCCGGTTCAGATTACTCGGTTGCTGCCGATTCGGAATGCAATCTCGTAGCGCTTCGCTGCGAGGGTTTCTGCGCGGTATGGCTTTAGCGCCATCAATCTTTTCCAGGCGTTCCAGCTCCGCAGCCGCGCGCTGGCGGTCAAGGATTTCCGCCAATAGAACGTGGCGCACATCAGACCAGCTCAGCAAAGGTCGTTCGACCTCTGCTGAAGCGTGGAAGTGATGGTGGACCAGCGCGTCTTACAGCGCGATCTGGGAGAGTGCTTCCACTTTGATAGCCGCGCCGCAGCGCCTGCCCTGGGTTGGACTGGCTTCAACTTTGTCGCTCACCGCAACGAGCGCACGGACAACGATCGCCTCGATAGTGCACCCCGCCGTCATTGCTGTGCGCAAATCGGCGCGCATGTCGTCGGCATGTCGGCAGGCTGAGCTTGTAGGTGACGGAACTTCCCGTCGGCAGGTTTGCCGCGGCGTTGATTGCGCCGGCATTGGTTGCGCGGGTGCCGTGTTGCGGCATCATAGTACGCTTCGCCGCGCCCTTAAGGTTTGGCACGAGATCGGATCGCTTCCCCCGTTTTCTGATCGGCCTGCAGTCAAGTGGCGTTTGGGTGCGCCTGCAGCAACGAGCGACCCCAATCTTCTGAAGATGCCCAAGCCTGATCGTCGTTCCGCGCCCGGGCATTCAGCCTAATTGATGATCATCTTAGACTATATATGTTTCGACCAACGCGGTTCTTTATGCGATCTTAAAATAGGATGCGGCTGAGTGCTGGCTTGTGTTCTGGCCAGCGTGCTGAGAGGCGCGCGGAGATGGCAATTGGCGATGATGGAATGCCGCAGGCGGTGGCCCGATGTCGCTCTCTTCACCCCTACTTTCTTTGGCGAGCCCTAAAAGACCTTGAGAACGAAATCTACGCCATCCAACGGGCGAACGAGCCAATACCGATTGAGATGATCCGCTTGAGGGCGATCTTGCTGAGGGCTGGAGGAAAAAAAGGCGGATCACTCAGCGTCGATCTCAGCCGACCCTCCAAGTAGCCTTCCCCGAAATTGTGCGACGTCGAAGAAAGCGGGCTTGGATGTGTTTGACTTGTGGACCGGCATCGGGCCTTGGAGGTCTGCGTGTGGCGATTGCCTGGGGCGAGAACCTTCGCATCTTCGCCTGGAATTCGGGATTTCCAGGAGGCAACGGAGTTTTGGGACCTGTGCTTCCAGGCATTGTCGCACGATGAGCAGCAAGCTGTCGCAGCCTGCTTATTGGAGCTCGGACGTTCGTGAGCCCCGACGCGACGCCCCAAATGGGGTGCGCCACCCTGTCGCGCAATCATTTGATCTCTCCTGATCCGACCCTGGCAATGAAGGAGCAAGGCCTGCGCTCGGCAGATTCTCACCGGGTGCTTTTCCATTCATTTGGTGATCTGGGGCGGAGGTAGCCTACCTCATCGACCAGATTACCAAGCCCGTGGATCGAACGTCCAGTCTCTGGTGCCCGGTCGGCGCGATGGCTTAAGTGACGTCTAATAAAATCTCTACAGGTCGAATTAGTTTTCGGTTAGCCTTCGCCGCCGATCATGGCGCAGCTTGGAGAGGTGCGGGGCATGCAAGGTTCATTTATTCATGAGACGTCTGATCCTTATCGTATGTGTGCTGTTTGCTTGGGGAGTTAGGGAAACACGCGCGGACTCATTTCTGTGCGTCGGCCAGCTTGCCACCGGATTCGATTGGTTGGATGGGCGCTGGACCGTGAGCCGGTTCGATCTTGCCGACAAGATTTTCGTGCTCGAGCCCTCAGGGTCCCTTCGCGATTACACCGTGACGCAGCTCGGGCATCAGGCGCCCAGCCACTACTGCCCTGTTCAGAAAAGGGCAGACTCAACTCTGTTGCTCATCTGTGGCGGCTTAGCGAACGGCTTCACATTCTCGTCGAAGACACTCCGATTCCAGGAAAATTACGGAATTGGCTTCACCAATGCCGGAGACAGCCGCGCCAACACGCCTCACCTGGTGATCGGCAAATGCACCAAGCTCACGCTGCGTGGCGCCGTCAACTGAGGGTTCGCCCTTTTTTGCTTCGTCATCCTGATGGTGCCGCACGGCACCGCAAGGCGAGCCTTATGACATTCGACGCCGGCTTGCAGCGGAGACCGAGGCGCTCCTGGTCGCGGGCGCGGTTCCTCTCGCCATGACATCCTATGATATTTTCATCTCATTGCGTCCCAAGGGTGATCGTAACGATCGTGACATCGAGCTCTCTATGCTCGCCGCGAGACAAAGCCGAATCGACCGCACCCTTTGACGCTCAGCAGCGGCGTTGCGCCCACCTGGCGTTCGCGCCTGTAGGAGGATTTTCGGACGTTCAGGTGGCCACATACGCCACAGCGCCATTGCCGCCATGCAAGGGCGGTCGAACGGAACCACCGTGAATGCCGTCGTGACTACTGCGATTGGTGTAGCGCAACCGGCAGGCTTAACGGCCGACTTCAGTCGGAAAATCTCGTATTCGGCCAGCGCGGCGGACTACACCGCGATGCAGCAGCCTCTGTTGTCCGACAAAAAGGCCGGCATGTTCTGGCTCGCCGGCCCTCGACGACGGAGTTGGCGCTCGCCTACTGCGCCGGATACATCGACCTGCCACGTTCGACTACGAGCGGGATGTCAGCGGCAAGCATCAGGCCGGCCGCGACAAGCTCCTCGCTCCTGGCCGTGAGTTCCTTCACATAGGCGTCGGCGTCGGCATAGCGGTCGGCCAGCGGCTTTTTTTTTTTTTTTTTTTTTTTTTTTTTTTTTTTTTTGT
>NZ_AHAM01000296.1 GCF_000236565.1 Mesorhizobium alhagi CCNWXJ12-2
GGCGGGCCGGCCATCGCCAGACGCAATTCATCGCGGGTTCTCAAATCGGACATGACGCGTGCGGCCCTATCCGGGCGGTTCGAAAGATACGCCTCGACTTCGATCCGGCGGCCGACATCGAGCTGGTCGTCGACATAAGCGTCGAGATCGGCATCGACGATTGGATCAATTGGCTTTGTCATTGCGACCTCCAACGATCTTGAGATGACCAATGTTAGCCGCAGCCGGGCCATCCTCGATTTCGCGCAGGGCGGCGCGGGCCCGGGCGATCCGTGACATCAGCGTTCCAACGGGAATGCCAAGTGTGGCCGCAGCATCTTCGTAGGAAAGCCCTTCGATTGCGACGAGGTGAAGAGCGGCGCGCTGCTCCTCCGCGAGGCTCAGGAACGCCGTCCTGATCTGGGCCAACCGGACGACGTGATCCTGTGGTGGCAGCAGATGGGCTTCAGCGAGCACAGCTGCCTGTTCAACGCGGCCAGTTGCCGAATGTCGTGACCGGTAGCCGTCAACAAATACATTGTGAAGCACCGAAAGCAGCCAGGTCCGGAGATTGCCCGCCTGCCGAAATGTCGATTTCCGTTCATACGCCCGGACCAGCGCATCATGCACCAGATCTTCGGCATCCGCATCACTGCGCGTCAACGATCGGGCGTAACGCCGAAGGACGGCGAGTTGGCCTATGACGTCGAAGCGGTGGTTCTGACCATTCATAACTTGTATACGGAGCCGATCGTCATCTTAGTCCCCGCTCCGTGACTTATTTCTTTCGCAAGCCAATCGCGACCAGCAGCGCCCTTTACGGATCATGCAGCCGCGACGAGTCCCTACGGTCCTTTCGTCCAGCGGTTGCCTTGGCGGCTCGACCGCAGCTCCGTTTCCACACCCCTCGCATCGAACGCAGCGGGAACCATGGACAGCGCCCAAGCGCCGAGCTGTCCGAGCACCTCGAAGAAAAGGAAGCCGGCCGCCCAAGGTCGATGACGTATACCCTCTCCTCCCGGTTTGCTCTTGCTGCCCGATGGAGAGAAATGCTTTGCTTCCTTCCACCCAGAGGAGTGGACAAATGTCGGACGACCGTGCTGCGGCTAGACACGATGGACTGCCTGAGAGGATCGGCGATTTATTGGGCGCCGTCGTCATTGTTGTGGTCTTTGCCGCAATCGCTTGGATGGTGGCCTTGGCATCCGGGTTGATCTAACGGTCAGCAGCGCCCCGCTATAAGCGCGGCCATATCCGGGGTTCGAGGGTCATTCCGGCTTGGGCTTCGGCCATGTGGAGGTAGTGCCGGAACCGGAGAAATCCGCGCCTCGAATGGCCGACATTGATCAATGCTCCGGTCGTTGACATCAGCAGGTCAAGGACCGGTCGCAGCAAGCACGATCGTCGCGATTCCCTAGATGACGAAGAAGGAGCGATTAACAGGACGAGGCTGCGCTGCCTGTCTTGGTGACGCGGTCGCCATAGACTGGACCCACAACAATCCTGTTCAACAGGTTTTCGGCGGCATTGGCCCATCCAGAGATTGCTGGCGATGCAGCTGTTGGAATTGGCCAACAGAGGCATTTCGTCGGGCATGAGCTAGCTTTCCTTTACGTCAGCGTCCTGCTTGTTGCCTTGCCCCGCGTCATTGCCTCCAGATGCTGATGCGCCAGCCTGAGCTTGCTCCTTCGGCTCCTTGACCGACTTGGGCGTCGGGGTATCCTTGATTGCTGCTTCCATCGAGTTCCGGGTCTCGTCGATCTCAAG
>NZ_AHAM01000295.1 GCF_000236565.1 Mesorhizobium alhagi CCNWXJ12-2
TTCATCAGAATTGCAGCAGAAGGGTAGGAAAAACATGAGGAAATTTCGGGCAATCGCTTTTGCCTCGCTGGTGGGACTGGCCGCCGCGCAGGGCCAGGTCTGGGCACAGGACAATGACGACGACGATGATGATGCGGCCGCGGCCACCACGGAGCAAGCACCGGCCGAGAAGCCGACACGCGCCAGCAAGGATGTTCCGGAACTCATCCTAGGCACCAAGGACGACCAGTTCACGGCCAACCAGAAGGATTTCGAGCTGATCGCCGGGCAAGGCTATCGCTGGAAGATTTCGGCGGCGGGCGGCCTGGAATACAAATTCCATACCGATCTTTTCCGCAATGTCTGGATGAACCAGATCGTCATCAACGATCTCGAAGTGCATATGAACGGTGCGCCGGCCTGGCTGGAATACGACGCGGACGGTACGATCCAGGTCCAGTTCACCACCGTCCGCCCCGGCATCTACACCTGGTCGGTACCGGATCTTGCCGACCGGGGCATGAAGGGCACGATCACCATCAAATAAATCGCATATTGCAGATCGCCCGACAGCCCGCGAGTGCTCCTTCCGAGCCGTTTCGGGAGGAGCAAGGGGCCAGTTCTGATCGAAGCCAATGCCCGTTTGCTGACGCGCAAGCCGTCTTTTGGCGTGCCGCGAGCAAGCGTCACATTCGACATCCACAAAATTGGAAACGGATGCCGGGCATTCCGACCTGGGACGGCGTAGTCCATCCCGACGTTGTGACGCTGTTCCCACACGGGCGGATGTGGCCGCAGCGAAGGCCGTGATAGGCAGCGCCTATGCTGCACCGAGGCGCCGCGTGGGCAAAAATGCCTTGCACAGGCAGCCAAAAAGCAGACTGATAGTGACGCGATTCGGATAACGATCATAGAAAGCGACGCGGCATAGGCGCGCCGGTCGGCATCAGGTGGTGGAGGGCTTTTGACGTCCGGGCGGTGGGGCTGCATGAGAGGAAGAAATGCGACTTATCCTTAGCATCATCCGCAGGGCCTGGCATTCTGCCTTGCTTAGACTCGACAGCGCCCGGTTGCGGCGGCAAGGGAGGCAACTTGGCCATCTCGACCGTCGCGGCTGATTTTGCCACAGCCCGAACGTCTTCACACCTGATTTGCGGGGTGCGTACAGGCGTGATTTTGACATCCGTGCCAATCAGCACCTTGATATCGAAAATTGGCTACTCGGATGCGCGCTGAATTTGGCCCCGTTCGGAGTTCTGTGTACATGAGACAGAAAGAGCACGCTGGCGAAGTCGACTATCTCTTCGATATCCTGTTTCTTCTGGGACTGCCGATCTGGATACTGGTCATTCGCCTGGATGGCTGGTGGTATCGCCGCCGCAAGCTGAATCCGCAAGAGCGCAAAGAACAAGCATCGATCAATTGACAGAGGGGCTATTTGCTTGCTGCCAGTTAACCAACCGGTCGAGCCCGCCTGCGGCAGTTAACCCTTAGGCAGCGGGCCGATCTGCTGCTTCACCGGCGAGGAAGCTTTGTGTGGCGCCGACGCTTCAGTGGCCCGGAACAGCGGTGATGAACATGAAATTCATCCAACCAGCGCGTTGATGTCGCTGGAAGATTCTCGTCTCTGGATGAGCAAGTAAGCGGCGTCCAACGAGAACCCTGGGATCGCATTGTCCCTCGGCCTGTTCATGCTGATCGCCCGGATACCCCCAGTGATGCTGGGCTGGGCATCAGAGCATCTGGTAAGGGCAGTGCGGCCCAGCCTGGAATGCTAACGTCCGCGCCTCATCAAGGGTTGGGGGCGTCAGCGCGACCAGAACGTCGGGGGTGAAATGATCATCGCGGCGAGGATTTCGAGCCGCCCTAGCAGCATGGCGGCCGAAGGGATTCACTTGGCCGGCGGCCAGCAGGATCTGCGCCCGCTTGAGCTTGCGCGCCGGATGCCTGCCGCTGCGCAGCATCGCTGTGAGTTCGTCGCGTTCGGGTTGGTCGAGATCGACGCGATAGCGTACATTCATCCGGATGGCCTCCTTCGATTGCGGAGGTTCCGGAAGAATCGGAAAATGAATCAATTACTTGACGGACAGCCGCCGGACGCCCCCCAATTCACCGACAAACAGGGCCAGTATCTCGCCTTCATCTGGGCTTATATGCAGGTCAACCGCCAGCCGCCGGCCGAACGCGACATGCAGCGCTATTTCGGCGTCACCCCGCCTTCAGTCCACCAGATGGTGCTGACCCTTGAGCGCTTAGGCCTGATCCGCCGGCAGCCTGGTGTTGCACGAAGCATCGAACTGCTCATCGACCACAACGGCCTACCGCCGCTGCAACCCATCCAACCCGCCATATCCTCTGTGCAGAGATAGTAGGATGATTCTCGTTAGGGATCAGGCCGCTGCCCCTCGTCTTCAGTCCATCCGCTTCCGGCGCGGTGACGGCAGCCGCGTGGCGATTACCTTGTCGATACGGCGGCTGTCCAGGTCCACGACCTCAAACCGCCAGCCGAGCGCATCGATGCTCTCGCCTGTCTCCGGAAGCCGGTGCAGATACGATAGAACGAAACCGGCGACGGTTTCGTAATCGCGGTTTTCCGCCAGCACGATTCTCAACCGGTCGGCCATCTCATCGACAGGCATGTATCCTGCTAAAAGCCAGGACCCATCCTCGCGCTGTACAGCGACAGGACCTTCATTGTCGGCATCGGCGCGAAAGACGCCTGTGATTGCCTCCAGAATGTCGGCCGGCGTGATAATGCCTTCGAAATTTCCGTATTCGTCGTGCACAAGCGCCATCGGTACCGCACTCTGTTTCAGGGTCGTAAGCACATCGAGCGCGTCAGCAAGGTCATGGACGACAGGCGCGGATCTTACATGAGCACGCATGTCGAATGGTTTTCCCGAGATCATGGCAGCCAGGATTTCGCGGGTCTGCACCACCCCGATCATGGCGTCGACGCTGCCTTCGCTGGCCGGAAGCCGGGAGTGTTGGGTTTCTGTCAGCAGCTGCCGGATCGTCGCGTCATCAGAAGTAAGATTGATCCAATCGACCTCAGTCCTGGGCGTCATGATTGCCCGTGCCGTCCGGTCGCCGAGCCGCATGACGCCGGAAATCATTTGCCGTTCATCGGACTCGAGCACGCCAGCGCCCTCGGCCTCGGCGATAAGCAGATGGATCTCTTCGTCGGTGACTTTGCCCTCGCTCTGCTCCTTTTGCCCCAGGATGCGCAGAATGGCGCGTCCGGACAGGTCGAGCAGCCATACCAGTGGCGCGCCAAGCCATGCCAGCCACACCATGGCTGGCGCAACTTTGGCCGCAATCCCTTCGGGATTGCGCAGTGCGATCTGCTTGGGCACCAGCTCGCCGATGATCAGAGAACCGTAAGTGATCAGCACCACGACGATGCCGACGCCGAGCGCATTGGCAATTCCGATCCGAACGCCCTGCTCTACGAGCCAATTGGTCAAACGCAACCCCAGAGTAGCCCCGGAAAATGCACCCGAAAGCACTCCGACAAGCGTAATGCCTATCTGAACCGAAGACAGAAATTTGCCCGGATCAGAGGCAAGCGCCAAGGCGCGGCCGGCGCCGACGACGCCGCGATCCATGAGTGCTCTAAGGCGAGCGGGGCGGGACGAGACGACCGCCAGTTCGGACATGGCAAGAGCGCCGTTGACGACGACGAGAACGACGATGATCGAGAGTTCGATGGCGAGCATTGGACAAATCCTAGAGCACTGTCACGATGTCAAGCAACGGTCAGCGGGTGCGGAGCCGATCCATGTGGCCAATCGGAGATCCAAATGGTTGGCGGTGAATTCGTGACGGTCAAGGACCAGCAAACCGTCCGTCCTTTTCAACTGAACGTGCCCGTGAGAACAAACAGGGCCCCCTTAAAGAGAGCGAGGACGACACCGCCGACAATAGCCAACGATGCGACGGAGGCGACAAAACCAGCGATCACCCAAACGCCGTCGCGTTCGAGGATTCCAAACGAAAAAAGGCAGATGGCAAGTGCTGGTGGATTGTTTCCGAGAGGGATGGGCAGAACCATAATAGTCGCCAGGATGAGGCACAGCACGCCGATCCCATATTCGGCCGGCGGTCGCACGAGAGTGTCGAGACGCGGGCGGAAAAGGCGCTCGCCCTTGAGGAGGCAGGGATTGACGCGTGTGGCCAGCGCCGCAAAGTCAGCTCGCGCCATCGAACGATCGGCAATAAACCGGCGAAGCCACGGACGCCTTCCGAAGGCGAGCTGGGCGGCGAGAAACAACAGTGGGGCACCAAGTACGGATGACGTTCCCGGCGGGGCCGGAATCAGGTTCGGAATCGCGAAGACCAGCATCAGCGGGCCAAAACCCCGGTCACCCATAGCCTCCAACAGATTGCCGACCGACACACGATCCCTGCCTGAATCGGCGGCAATCGTCAGGAGTATCTCGGAAAACGCGCGGCCTCGCTTTCGACGCGCACTTCGCGGAGTGAGGGCTCCTGCCGCGGATTGGCCCTTGTCAGTCATAGTCCGTCTCCGGAGCGACGGCGCTCGGACATATCTCTCTCTTTGCACCGCAATCAATCGCCGGAGAATGGCCTTTCCTTGTGCGGCGACATCCATTCGCCGATACCGTTCCGAAAAAACGATGAGGGCTGCGCCTGGCAGCCCTCATCGTTACTTAGCCTCACGCCTAGAATTCGATGTCGGCGAAATCACCGCCATCGTCAAACCCTGCTTCATCAGGTGCAGCCTCGTTGTCGGCAGTTTCCGCTGGCTCGGCTGCCTGAGCCTGATTGCCGCCAAACATGCCCGCGATCGCATTGCCGAGGAGCACGCCGCCTGCGACGCCCATCGCCGTCTGAGCGGCTCCGGCGAGGAAGGCGCCGCCAGCCCGACTTCTGGGCTGCTCCTCCTCCGGCCCCATGGCAGGCGCACGCCCGACACGTGGCACGGAGCGCCGCGGCCGCGACGGTTGTCGGCCGTCGCCGAAGATGTTGGAGAGCAGGCCGCCGGAGGACCGCCGCGAGGTCGCTTGCTGTTCCAGCTCGTTGATGCGGGCCTGCGCGGCGTTGAGCGCCTGTTCCTGCACGACGATGGTTTGGGCCATGTAGTAGGGCGCGCCAGGCTGTCGGGTGATCTGCTCACGGATATACGCTTCAGCCTCCGGATCACGCGGCGGTGCTTGACGCTCGACCTTGGCGAGCTTCTCGAACAGGCTTTGAATCGCCTGCTGGTCGTTATTATCCATGGAGATGAAGCCTCCTCGAATATTCCGGTCGATTATTCTTCCCGCTGGCCTGTGAAGGTCAGCAGCAGCTGGAAGATGTTGATGAAATTGAGGTAGAGCGAAAAGGCTCCGAAGACGGCGAGCTTCTGCTGCGATTCCTGGTCGAAGTTCTCCGCGTACTGTTCCTTGATCGTCTGCGTGTCCCAGGCGGTCAGCCCGACAAAGACGAGAATGCCAATCACTGAGACGGCGAACTGGAGGGCGGTCGAGCCTAGGAAGAGATTGACGACGCTGGCGATCACCACGCCGATCAGGCCCATGATCAGGAACGAACCGAACTGGGAAAGGTCACGCTTCGTCGTATAACCATACAGGCTCGTTGCGCCGAACATGGTGGCGGCGATGAAGAAGGTGCGCGCGATGCTGGTGCCGGTGAACACCAGGAAAACCGATGCCAGCGACAGGCCCATGACCGCACAGAATGCCCAGAACATGGTCTGTGCGCCGCTTGCCGATATCGATTGCATGCGGAACGAAAAGAAGAAAACAAAGGCCAATGGCGCCAGCATCACCACCCATTTGAGGGGCGTCGAGAAGATCGGCACGTAAAGCGCCGGAGTGGTTCCGACGATGTAGGCGACAAGGCCGGTGACGACGAGGCCAAGGCCCATATAGTTGTAAACGCGCAGCATGTGCTGGCGCAGACCCTCATCGATCAGGGCGCCGGCGTGGCCGCGGGCGGTTTCAAGGCGATATCCCGGATTGGGCGTATTCATGTGAATGCTCCTGGTTTGGATCAGTAAAGTGTATCTGCGAGAGCGATTGCCGCCCGATCGAGATTGCGAGTGTTGGCCTTGGCCACAAGGGCATAAGCGACGTCGCCGATCTGCCAATATGCGGCTGTGACGTCATCCTTATGAACGCTCGACGCCCGAACGACATCGAACGAGCCCGGCCGAACTGCGAAGAGCGAAAGCATATCGAAATCATTCGTCCGGATCGCCATCTCGACGCTCGGACCGAATTTGGACGGAAACACCTGGACGTCGGTCACATACCAGTCAGCCGGCAATTGCGGCATGACGATTGCGGTGGACGCACGAATTTCCTCGGGATCGTACTCTGGGACCTCGGGCTGCGAGGACATCGCCGCGCGGACCTGGGTCGTTCTATGGGCCATCACGGCATCCTCGACATAGGTTGGTGGCGGTGCGGAGGCGATGACCTCCGTAACAGTCAGGGGACCGAGATAGGCGTTGGCAAACCACCC
>NZ_AHAM01000294.1 GCF_000236565.1 Mesorhizobium alhagi CCNWXJ12-2
CAGCGGCCGGCCTCATGGCCAGCCCCGCTTCGGCCTATATGGTCTATGTCTCGAACGAAAAGGACAACACGGTCAGCGTCGTCGATTCGGCCACGATGGAAGTGGTCAAGACGATCAATGTCGGGCAGCGGCCGCGCGCCATCACCATCTCGCATGACGGCAAGCTGATCTATCTCTGCGCCAGCGACGACAACACGATCGAGATCATCGACACGGCCACGCATGAGATCGTCGGATCGCTGCCGTCGGGGCCGGACCCCGAACTCTTCGTGCTCTCGCCAGACGGCAAGACGCTCTATGTCGCCAACGAAGACGACAATCTTGTCACCGTGATCGACCTCGAAAGCAAAAGGGTCCTTGCCGAGATCCCTGTCGGCGTGGAACCGGAGGGCATGGGCGTCAGCCCGGACGGCAAGACCATGGTCAACACGTCCGAGACGACGAACATGGCGCATTTCATCGATACGGCGACCAACGAGATCACCCACAACGTGCTGGTGGACGCCCGCCCGCGCTTCGTGGAATTCACCCCCGACGGCTCGGAAGCGTGGGTCAGCGCTGAGATCGGCGGGACGGTCTCGGTGATCGACAACGCAACCCGCGAGATCAAGCACAAGATCACTTTCGAGATCCCGGGCCTGCGCGCCGAATCGATCCAGCCCGTAGGTGTACGGATCACCGCCGACGGGAAAAAAGCATATGTCGCGCTCGGCCCCGCCAACCGCGTGGCGGTGATCAATGCCGAGACCTACGAGGTGGAGAAATACGCGCTGGTCGGCCAGCGCGTCTGGCAACTGGCGTTCACGCCCGACCAGAAGACGATCATTTCGACCAACGGCGTTTCGAACGACATCACTTTCATCGACGTGGAGACCGACGAGCCGGTGCAGTCCGTCACGGTCGGCGCGCTGCCTTGGGGCGTTGTCGTATCGCCAAACTAGTGGATGGAATCTAACGCTTGGTGCCCGCGCTTGACGGCGGC
>NZ_AHAM01000293.1 GCF_000236565.1 Mesorhizobium alhagi CCNWXJ12-2
TGTCGCGATGCCGGAAAGATGGCCATCGCGCATATAGGCGGCGTTGGCCATGTCGACGGCCGTTTTCACCGCGTCGGTGAAGCTTTCGAAACCGCCGTCGTAGCGCCCGGTTTCGGCAAGCTCGAACAGGCGGCGCTCGGCATCCTCGATCTGGTCGGAGGGCGACATGTCGACGGGCGCATCATAGGCGATGTTGACCATGTCCTCGCCGACCGTGATCAGCGCGCGGCGGGTGGCCAGGTCGTAGATGGCGCGGCCGTAGTCGGCGGCGTTGATGACGTTGACGGCATCGGCGGCGAGGCGGGCGAGGTAATGGGCGACGGTCATGTCGCCGACCTTCTCGTCGGCCGGCAGGAAGGTCTTTATGGTGACCGGATTGGCCATCTTGCCCATGCGGATGAGCTCGGCCGCGACCTCGTAAATCTTGCGGTGCAGCGGCTCGTAGAAATGGCCGGATTTGAGGAAATCCGAGACGCGGTAGCAGGCGTCGTTGTTGACCAGGATCGCGCCGAGCAGCGCCTGTTCGGCCTCGATGTTGTTCGGCGCCTCGCGATAAAGCGGTTGCTCCGCCAAACCGATCTTCCGGATTGCTTCTGCCATGCCGGTTCCAGTTCCTCTCAGCCCGAACTGAACGAAGCTACTTGTCCCGGCATTAAAGTGGTGAAGGAGCCGAGGAGCGTGTCAAAGAACACCTCGACCAGATCGCAAGCCACTGATTTTGCTGTAGCCGATTCGTGAAGCGGGAGCCATCGGTGCGTTCTCATGATGGATTTGACGCCCTGGAATCGATGCGGCGAACCATTGCACCGAGTCCGGCACGGATTGCACGGGTTATCGTACAGCTTTGGTTCAGCGCCAGGACAGTTGGTTGCGCGGCAGCCGGCCACTCGGATCGATCACCTTGACTTGATGGGGCAGTCTCTCGCCCCAGCTCCAAAGTACGAGGTTCTCATCCGCTGCGTCGGCGCCTGGTGCAAAGCTCGGCACTAGGATGCCGGCGCCCCCCTGTCCCACGAGCCGATCATAAGTGGCCCACGACGGCAGCCGTTTGCCCTCAGATAGAAAATCCATCCAGGCGCAGGCCATGTCTTCAAACCGTATCCCGGCCTCCGCCTGACCTTCTGGCGTTCTCAGATCGACGATACCTTCGCAATGAGCAGAGAACGCAGGGATCGATCCGATGCGCCAGGCCCTGATTGGCCTGCACCGCCGTGATGATGCCGAGCGATAGATATAGCGCCGGAACGCCTTTCGGGTTGAAACGTGCGCCGCGAATGGCCGCCCCTCGCCGGAGATCGGCCTAAAGGACCAGCGCGGATCATGGTCGCGGTAGCAGGTATCGACAAACGTGAAGCAAAACCACCGACGGCGAGGTGATCGAGATAGTCGCGGACAGCGCCCGCCTTGCCTTCCTTGACCAGCGCCTCCGCGGTCCGGTCGCCGAAGGCCGGGATCGGCTTTGCCCGGTACCAAGCCATCGCCTGCTCCTTGCCGCCCGCCCATTCCGTCACCCGGCTGATGATTTCCAGCATTTCCTTGATCCGCATTTGGGTTTTTGAGGTGCGGTGGCGTGCCGCCTTGCAAAGCGATTCCCGGGCAAGCCCGACTGTCTCTGCAAGCTGCGTCTTCGACATGCCGAAACTGTCGGCGACCCGCGCGATCGCGATCGCACCCGACCAGTCCATGAACGTCAGGGTCAAGGCTTCATCGCCCAGCGATCCGGCGCGGCTTGCCTTCTCCGTCACCGGCTCCAATGGCTTATTCTCTGCCCTAGCACACGCAGATAACCGCCGGCGTTGCTGATCTGGGTCGCCTGTTGCAGAGTGCAGGCGATCACGATCGCAGTGTTTTCCTGCCCCAGCGCCTCCAGCGCGTACACGTAGGCCGACGGGCTCACCCGCAAGATAACCGCGGACCTGCGCGGCGGTGGCCATCAGGTCGCGCCAGCGGGCGATCCGGCCAGAAGTATCTTCCGCGTCCCTGCAGCAGCGCCAATTTCAGGCGTCCCGGGTCCACCATATTGGGGGTCCAACTTTCGAAAAGGCATCGAGAGGGGTAGGACCGTGCCCGTCCTGAAGATGGCTTGCCAGGGACCTGAATGCCGTTTCGACATCCCGCTTATGCCCGGGCTGAACCATCCTGACAGGATCGGGCTTAGGGCGATGCTAGGGTGGCCGTGCAGGTGGGCGCGGTCCCACATTCAGCACAGCGCCAGGAGCTCATCATGTCCAGGCTCAATCGCCGCACCTTGATCGTCAATTCCGCAAGTGCCGTTGTCGGAACGACCGTTGTCGGAATGACCATTGCCAAGGAGCCGCAGGCTCGCAACCAGATACCGTCCCGCGAGCTGCGGGCATTGATCAAAGCGCATGAGGGAACGTACGTGGCGTTCGGTAGGGCCATTCACGAAACGGGCAGTAACAGCCGCGACTGTACCCAGGCTAGCCGGACTGAAGAACAAGCGCTGGTGGCTCTCTGCTCCTATCCCGCGGTCAGCGAAGCCGATCGGCGGGTTAAGGCCAAATATCTTTTGAAAGTCGAGGCGCGGGGCGAGCTTGACCTCAAAGAGCACATGCAGGCCGTTCTGCGCTCGACGATATGGAGTCCGAGAACTTGACCGTATAGCCGGATCTGGACTTCTGGTCATGGCGCCGGGGCGACGAAGGTGATCTCGATCCCTCCTTCCGGGTTGGTGAAGGTTTCGATGCGGGCCGCGGCCCGAGGATGTGCGCAGGGCCGACCTCGGCCCGCGTTGGAAAACCTCACCGTTTGAGGACCTTTTGAAGAATCATGGCGAACGTCGGCTTACCTACGAGCTTTGGACCTGGCTTCATGCTGCAAACTGACGCTCCTTGCTTACCTGCCTCGCCGGGATGCGGAATTTGCGCGTGTTCTGCGCCCGTAGGAAGCTCACCTTGAATATTCAGAGGGCGATGAGACATATTGGACCGCCAACTTGATGAGTTCTGGAAGGTTGCGGGCACCAAGCTTCGACTTGAGTTGCGAGCTGATATTCACGACCGTCTTGTAGCTGACTCCGAGATCGCTGGCGATCTGCGCATAGGGCTTGCCTTCAGCCAGCAAGGCAAGCGTCTGCAATTCGCGGGAGGTTGTCTCGGCAAGCGGACTGTCGTGTCCTGCACTTCCCAGCATCGCTACCTGCATTGCCATTTCATGCCCCAGATAGGGCTTGTGGCGACGAACCGATTCGAATGCATCCAGAAAATCGCGGGGGCCGGCGTCCTTCAACACGTATCCCGTGGCACCGGCTTTCAGTGCGCGGCTGACGATCACCGGGTCGCTATGCATGCTGAACGCGAGAATTGGCATGCGCTTGTCGTGTAGACGCATGCGCCGGATCAGCTCGAGGCCACCAAGCCCCCCTGTCTTCATGGAAAGATCGACGACGACTACATCGGGCTTGTTGCGCCTAAAAAGGCGGTAGCCTGCGGCGACCCCGTTCGCCTCGAGGACGTCCTGAACGCCGGCGTCCTGCAACACGCGCCGACAGCCCTGCAACACGATGGGGTGGTCGTCGATGAGAAGAACCCCCGTCACCGCTGCCGAGCCTCCAGAGGGCGTTTTTCGAATGGTCGGGGCCCAACGCTTTCGAGGGGCATCCAGATCTTGAGACACGTGCCATGGCCATCCGGATTTGCACCGAGGCAGATCTCGCCGCCAAGCGCGCGCACCCGCTCCTCCATGCTGGTCAAGCCGAGCCCGCGTGAATCGTCGGATGGCGGGCCAGTGCCATCGTCCGTGAGCGACAGGTATAAAACGGACCGGATTTCACGGCTGCCCTTGTCTTGCGACGCTATCGGACACTCTTTGAGCTCCACCTCAAGGTTACGAGCTTGCGCGTGCCGCAACACGTTGGTGATTCCCTCCTGGACGCAGCGATAGATGGTGATGCTGATAGCATAGTCGTACTTTACGGCAAGATTTTCGGCCGAAAGCGTGATTCTCGGCATCGGGCCGTGCCGTTGGAATTCTGAAACGAGACCACCAATCACTTCGGATAGCGGAAGGTGGTCGAGCGCCATCGGCCGCAGCCTGTCGAGGAGACGGCGGTTCACAAGCTGGATCTTGTCGGTGATCTCCTCAATCGTGGCGGTCCGCTCACGTACCGTCTTCGCGACTTTAGCTGGCAAACGGCGTGCAAGAAGGTCAAGGGAAGCAGCGTCGGCCTTGATTCCAAAGAGGCAGGGACCAAGCTCGTCGTGAAGCTCGGATGCGATCCGGCGGCGCTCGTCATCCTGGATGGTCAAGAGGCGACGGCTTAGCTGTTGGTTCTCCGACCGCGCCGAGCCGAGGCGAAGGGCGAGTGCGTTGAAGCGATCGGTGATTTCTGCGAGTTCCGGGATATCCGGGAGTGCGAGCCGATGGCGAAACTCGCCGCGTTCCAGTTCGCGAAGTCCACCTGCTACGCTGACCAGTGGACGAAGCAAGCGGCCGAGCGCAAAGTGGAGTATAATGAGCACGGCAAGTCCGAGCACAAGCGCGACAAGGACGAGGTCCTTCGTTTCCCGCCACACTTCCGCGATCTCATCTGCGGCATGGCCAATGATGATGACGGATCCTATGTGGCGACCTTCCAAAACGATCTGCATCTCGCGTCGCACATCCTCGACATTTACAATGGAAGCAAACCAGAGCGGAACGTAGGCCTGCCGGTCGGCTTCCCGTTCCACGGACGGGACCGGCAAAAGTGCAGCGCGGCCACCATCGGACGCATTTGTCGCGAGGACCCGGACATGCCGCAGGTAGCCGAGCCTAGCGGGAAGGTCCTCGATTTGCGGCGCGCGCTGGAACCGCGGCTGCGCAACCACTTCACGAACAAGCTGCTCGGCGGTCGCCATGGCGGAGGCGACCTCCACCTCGGACGACTTTTTTGCGTTGAAGATTATTATGATCGTGGCAGCAGCGCCGGCCAGGAGACTCACAAGAGTGATGGTCGCGAGGATTTGCCGCCGTAGTGAGAGCGAGCGCCAACGGGAAAACGCCCAGGATCGCCACAGGTCATCAGCCGTGAGTGGAGCGAAAGGCTGGTCAGACACGCTGTCGGTCATCGACTTGTCCTTGCCTCAAGATCTTTTGCCCGCATATTGACCGTCGCTGGTAGAGGCGGCACTCCCCGATCCTGTGTTTGTGACACGGGCGGCTCGGGGCTGGCAATCTATTCCCCAATCGCTGTTCACCCCGCTGCGGCGGGCAGGACGCACGCAAATCGGGAACTTTAGGCAATGAAGTGGAGAACAACTGCCATAGGCGCGCCCGGCGAACCTCGGTAATCTTGGCTGGCCTGCAAGCAGGCACACGCGTCCACCCGTCAGCGGTGTCCGGAGAGCGGCTCCCTAAACCGTGACGATCCGGACACCCTGCAGGACGCATTAAGGGGTGGGCACCTCTTGAACGCGTCGTGGCTATCCCTTTGGGCTTAGCACGGGAAGGAGTGGTTCATGAGATGTCTGGCTGTCATGGCCCTATCGGCGCAGCTGGTATTTCTCCCGGCAAGCACTGTCTGCGCCCAGACCTCGAAGCCTGAGCCGATCGACGTTCGTATCGGCTATCTGCGCGCCTATGCGCCGCAGTTGGCGCTGTCGGTGCTTGACGTTCCGCCGCGCTACGAAGGCGGCGCAGGGGCCGAAGTCGCAATCGGCGACAACAACACCACCGGCAGCTTTCTCGGCCAGAAATTCATTCTCGATGTGACCGAGGTCAAGCCGGACGCCGATGTAGTCCCGGCCTTCAAGGAGATGCTCGCCAGGGGCGACCGCTACGTGCTCGCCGACATCTCCGCCCGGCAACTGCTGTCGATCGCCGACATGGCCCGCGACAATGGCGTGCTGATCT
>NZ_AHAM01000292.1 GCF_000236565.1 Mesorhizobium alhagi CCNWXJ12-2
GACGCCCTCTCCGTGGAGGGCCGGACGAAAACGCCCAGACCAGGAGATGTTGGTCTCCTCGCCGAGTTTCAGGAACAGGTCGAGCTTTTCGGCGAAAAGGTCGTCATAGGCTCGCGTGTCAAGGCCGAACAGCGGAATGGCCTCTCCGAACGAGCCTCGCCCGACGACGATCTCGGCGCGTCCCCTGGAAATCAGGTCGAGCGTCGCGAATTCCTGAAAAACCCGGACGGGATCGGCAGCGCTCAGCACCGTTACCGCGCTCGTCAACCGGATGTTGCTTGTACGGGCAGCTGCGGCGGCAAGAATGACCGCTGGCGCGGAGTCAAGAAATTCGGCGCGATGGTGCTCGCCGATGCCGAAGACGTCGAGCCCGACGCGGTCAGCGGTTTCAACCTCATCAAGGAGGTCGGCCATGCGATCGGTCGCCGAGGGAAGTCGTCCGGTCGCCGGGTCGGGGAGGATGGCCGCGAAACTGTCGATGCCTATTTCCATGATGGGTTCTCGCAAATCACTATCGATCGTGATGGTGGGTGGCGCGTGCTACGCCGGTTCGGCGAAGCACGATGTGCTCTTCCCCGGGGTCGAACATCGAGATCCGGCCAGGGGCGACGGTCGCGGTCACCTCGTTCTGCAACACGTCCCAATGCTCGGCCAGCTTGCCGTCCTCGACCCGGAAGATGTCAAACGCTAACGTCCGTTACGGCCTGCGAGATCGCTTCGTGACCACGCGCCGAACGCTCGGGGTCGTGAAAGCTCCGCGTTTTCATCGCGGATGTTTCGGAACGCCGAGATGCGCTGAGTGGAGTCGCGTCGCCGAACGCCAGATCGAGGTTGGCCTGCATGATTGTCGCGAAATCCATCGCTGACTCCCTTATGGTAGCTTCGGATAGAACTGTGGATGACGAGGCCGGAGCCATTCCGGGCATGCCTCGGGCTCGCCTCGTCATCCGAACTCAGATCAGCCCGAAGTGCTCGGCACCGGCGTGTTTAGCAGTTGCTGCTCCCAGAGATAGGCGATAGCGCTGCCGCCGATGTGGTACTTGAGGGCGTCGTTCAATTCGGTCGCGGTCTCGGCCCGGGCCCAATCGCGTTGCCATTCGGAAGCCAGGGCCAGCCAAGTCATCATGTTGATGCCGGCTGCGATCATGCGCTGAATCGCGACCTCGTGGGCCTCGAGCGACGTGCCGCCCGACGCATCGGTGATCACGGTCACGTCCCAACCTTCTCCCGCCGCTTGGATCGCCGGCATCGCGACGCAGATCTCGGTCCACAGGCCGGCGATAATCAACTGCTTGCGGCCCGTCGCCTTGACCGCATCGACGACCTTTGGATCCTCCCAGGTATTGATGAACGTCCGGTCGATGACCTCCTGGTCGGGGAACACCTCGGTGACGTGCGGGAAGATGACGCCGCCGCGGGCGGCAATTACGCTGGTCAGAATCGTGGGAACGCCAAACACCTTGGCCACTTTAGCGAGCGCGGTCGTGTTGTTGACCACCGCCTGCGGATCGTGGCTGTTCAGGTTCGCCAGCTGGTAGGGCTGATGGTCTATCAGGACGAGTACGGAATCCTCGGGGCGAAGAAGCGAGGCAAGGCCGTTGCGAAAAGTCATTCCAATCTCCTGGGTCTCGAGGGAAGCGCTCATCTGCTGCTGGTAACTAACGAATACGTTCGCGCTTTGCGGTGCAGGACATGCCGCTCTGGTGCCGTTCTTGCTCCCTTTCCGGCTCGTCGCGACGCGGAGGCTTGAGTTCGTTCGGCTTCTCGGAAAGGGTGCGACCGAACTTCGACGGATCTGCCGGCGGGAATGCGTGAGTGCCAGACCGTGCGGCGAGCGCAGCAAGCGACATCTCCATCGGCGATCCTGCTCCTGCCACGCTGTGTCGCGAAACGGGGAACGCCGAATGGACATCGCAGACTTGCGGACGTTCGTGGAAGTTGCCGATGCCGGGGGCGTTTCGGCCGCCGGCTACGAGGATCGCTCGGCAGGATCAGGCGATCCGAAGACAAAGGGATGATGCACATGAGTTGGAACCCAGCACTTGAACCGGGCTGCCCGGACGAGGTCGGCATCGATGCGATCGAGACCCTGATCGTCCCGCGCTCCCGCGACCTCGGCGGTTTCGAGGTCCGGCGCGCCCTGCCCGCACCGAAGCGGCAGATGGTCGGGCCATTCATCTTCTTCGACCAGGCCGGGCCGGCCGAGCTGCTGACCGGGCAGGGCGTCGACGTCCGTCCGCATCCGCATATCGGCCTCGGCACGGTCACCTACCTGTTCAAGGGCGACTTCCATCACCGTGACAGCACCGGCGCCGACCAGATCATCCGTCCCGGCGCGCTGAACTGGATGGTCGCCGGGCGCGGCGTCACGCATTCGGAGCGTACCTCCGCGACGGCGCGGAGCGGCCCGAACAGCCTGTTCGGCATCCAGACCTGGCTGGCCTTGCCGGACAGCCACGAGGACGTGGCGCCCAGCTTTGAGCATCACGGCAAGGAGATGCTGCCCGTCATCGAAGACAGTGGCGTCTCGGTTCGGCTCATTCTCGGAAACGCCTATGGCAAGATCGCACCGGCGACGATGCTCTCCGAGACGTTCTACGCCGACGTGAGGCTCGAGCCGGGAAGCCGGCTGCCGATGCCGGACAACCACGAAGACCGCGGCATCTACATCGTCGAAGGCTCGATCTCGGTCGCGGGCCAGAACTTCGAGGCAGGGCAAATGATGGTGTTCCGGCCGGGGGACCGCATCTCGGTTGGCGCCGGGGACCGCGGCGCGCGACTGATGATCCTCGGCGGCGCGACCTTCAACGGACCGCGCTACATCTGGTGGAACTTCGTCGCCTCGTCGCAGGAACGCATCGAACGCGCCAAGGCCGAATGGCGCGCCGCGAACTGGGGCAAGGGGCGCTTCGATCTGCCCGTCGACGACCGCAACGAGCACATTCCCCTTCCGGAATGACCGAAACCAGCCTGGAGGAACCGAAATGACCAAATGGCCCGACCTCGATTACCTCAGCTGGCGCGAGACGTGTTCGGCTCTGCATCTCTATCTCCAGGTCGCCGGCAAATACCGGCTGGCGCACACACCGTGGCTGAACCATTCGTGGAACGCGACCTTCTACGTCACGCCGATCGGTCTGGTGTCCTCGCCGATTCCGGATGGACCGGGCATCGAGATCCTGTTCGATCTGCGCGAGCACAAGGTCGTGGGCACCTGCGGAAACGGTCGCAGAAAATCGTTCGATCTCGGGCCGATGACGGTCGCCAGATTCCACGCCAGTTTCGTGCAACTGATTTCGGATCTGGGCGGCACGCCGACGTTCAATGGGCAGCCGAACGAGGTGCCGAACCCGATACCCTTCGCCGAGGACGATCGCGACCGGCCGTACGACCGCGACGCGGTCCAGCGCTTCCACCAGGCCTTGATGGCGGTCGACAAGGTCTTCAATCGGTTCCGCACGTCGTTTCTCGGCAAGGCCAGTCCCGTTCATCTCTTCTGGGGCGCGCTCGACCTGGCGATCACCCGCTTTTCGGGCAGGCGCGCCCCGCTCCATCCGGCGGGCATCCCCGCCTTGCCGGACGACGTGGCGCAGGAGGCCTATGACCGCGAGGTGTCCTCGGCGGGCTTCTGGCCGGGCGGCAACGGCATCGACTATCCGGCCTTCTACGCCTACGCCTATCCGGCGCCGGCCGGCTACCGCGCAGCAGCGGTTCGGCCCGATGCCGCTTTCTGGCACGACGGCCTGTCCGAATTCGTCCTCCCCTACGATGCCGTGCGGTCGGCCGCCGATCCCGACGAAGCCCTGATGGCCTTCCTCGTCTCGACCTACGAGCCGGCGGCCGATCTGGGCGAATGGGACCGCGATCTCCTCGAATGCGCGCATGGAGCGCCGCGGCAGGTCCGCCGGCCCGACGCCGAAACGGTCGGGCCCGCGGCCTCGACCGGCAACGAGACGGTCGAGCGGGAGGATGGCGCGTCGAAGGGACGCTACCGCCTCGTCGTCGACGGCGTGGAGGCCGAGATGACGTACAGCCGGGCTGGCGAAGGCCTGATCATCATCGACCACACGGAAGTGCCTGCGGCCCTGCGCGGCCGCAAGGTCGGCGAGCGTCTGGTACGCCAGGCGATCGAGGACGCCCGCCGCGACGGTGTCGCCATCATGCCGCTCTGCCCCTTCGCGAAGGCGCAGATCGGCCGCCACCCGGAATGGCAGGACGTGCTGCGGCGCTGAAGCGAGGGCGGCGGCGGATCATGGCGTTGGTCGGCGCCACCTTGATCGGCCGGCCCGCTGCTCCCGAGAAAGTCGCCGGAATTAGAATGAGAGCAATGATGTGTACCTGCTAACGAGGCTCCTACCATCAATTGGGTTTGAGGAAAGGCAAGATCATGACCGACACCATGAAGGCAATGGTCCTCGAAAAGTTCGGTGGCTACGACGCGTTCGAGCTGCGCGATGTTTGCGTACCGGCTGTCGGACCGCGACAGGTCCGGGTGCGCGTTCACGCCACTGCCATCAATCCCCTGGACTATCAGATCCGCCGCGGCGACTATGTCGATTACGTGCCGCTCCCCGCCATCATCGGTCACGACGTTTCCGGCGTCGTGGAAGAGAAGGGGGCGGACGTGAGCGAGTTCGAGATAGGTGACGAGGTTTACTACACGCCCAAAATCTTCGGCGGCCCCGGCTCATATGCGGAGCAGCACGTTGTCGACGTCGATCTGGTCGCTCGCAAGCCGCACAATATCAGCCATCTGGAGGCTGCCAGCCTGACGCTGGTTGGCGGTACGATCTGGGAAGCTTTGGTGACCCGCGCCCAGCTTGCTGTCCATGAAACGATTTTGATCCACGGTGGCGCCGGCGGTGTGGGCACGGTGGCGATCCAGCTTGCCAAGGCGATGGGTGCGCGGGTCATCACGACGGCGCGCTCCAGCAACCATGAATTCGTACGTTCGCTCGGAGCGGACGAGGTAATCGACTACACCTCCGATGACTATGTCTCAACCGTGGCGGACCTGACGCATGGCAAGGGGGTGAACGTCGTGTTCGACACCATCGGCGGCGACACCCTGACGAAAAGCCCGCTCGCCCTCGCAGATGCCGGACGGGTGGTCAGCATCGTCGACATCGCACAGCCGCAAAACCTGATCGAGGCGTGGGGCAAGAATGCCGCTTATCATTTCGTGTTCACCCGGCAGAACCGCGGCAAGCTCGACGCGCTGACAAACCTTGTCGAACGCGGTCTGATCAAGCCTGTGATCGGCGCGGTGCTGCCTCTGGCTCGGGTCGGCGATGCGCATGAATTGCTCGAAGGCGGAAGCTCCCGTGGGCTTCGAGGTAAGGTGGCGATCGATGTTGTGGGCCAGACTGTCGAGCTTCCCACGCAGCGATAGATACAACGATAAGGCAGCGGTATTTTCCCGAAATACCCTCGTTTTCGGGACCGCAGCTATCCCCGCCTCCCGCCGGAAAGCGGCCTACTCACCCCTGTCGGCCATCGGAGGCGGCAGAAGTCGGAGATCTTGCGGGCAAGCAGTTTGGTATGCGGAAGGTCAGGCATGTGGTTAGGCGTCGGTATTCGATCCGGCCGATCGCCGGCTATCGGCGTTCCGTTCTATCAGCACGCACCGCGTAACCCAATCTCGCCGTCCCATCCGAGCGCCATGAAGCACGCAAACGATGTGAGCCGTGTCACCTGAAAGAAAGGGAACGCGGTTCCGGAGCATTGATTTCGGCGTCGGTGAACAGATTCGGAAACAACCGTTCCCTGAAATCGAGAGGAAACGCGATCCGCACCGGTGCCTTCGGGGTGTCTGATTTCAGGAAGCCTCGATCGACGAGATCAGATAGCGTGTTCCTTGCCGTGCGCTCGGAGGTCTTCAGCACGAAATTGGCCTCGCCGCGCGGCAGGCTCCCGTACCGCAATACTGCTGACACCAGATCAGGCGCTCGTTTGTCGTCGACAATATCTTTCACCAGGGCACGGTAGCGAGTCTCAAGCCGTCCGAGGTCGAACATTGCGGTCGAGAACCGCACCTGGTCGAGCGCAACTGTAAGGAACCATTCGACGAAATCCTTGAGTGCCGATTCCGAAAGATTTCCTCGGCGATCACGATCGCCTTGTCTGGGACTGTCCGCGTGATCCATCATGCGCTTGTATTCGCCACGATCTTTCAGGCCACGGGCGAGGCCTCGAGATATCGACCACAGGCCATTGCCTCCAATACCGGCCTTGAGCGCCATGGCGTGAGACATCAGGCGACTGACGCGGCCGTTGCCGTCTGGAAACGGGTGTATGTAATTGAGGCGATGATGAGCAGACGCAATCGCGATGATTCGCAGGCTCGCCTGCTTTTCGGCCATCGCATATCGTTTCTGGAAATACCCCATAAATGCCACCACCCTGCCAGGCGATGGCGGCTGATGGCGGCCGACAACGACGTCATGATCGGCGGACAACCGGAACTCGCCGGGCACGATCTCGGCTGTCATGCCGCCAGGTTTGTCGATGAACCGGAATTCCTCAGGCATCTCGTTGTAGAAGACACGATGAACCCAACGGATGAAATCGATCGAGGTCGGGATTGGCAACTCCCCACGCAACCCGAGGCCGTCAATCGTCCTCTGAACTTCGACATGGGCCTTGGCCTCTAAGGCGAGAGGACGGCGTTCCGGATCAATCGCGGCTCCGGCCAATGCTCTTTCAATATCTCGAGGTCGGGTGTTGTGGCCTTCGATTAAATTCGAATAGTAAGAATTCATGACGCGCACGAGATCGGCCAGTTCGGCAGCCGATTCCGGATGCAGGCCTCGGCCGAGTTCATCGGCGGCCTTCTGCAGCTCGATCGCCAGATCGGCCAGGACGGTCGGCACCGCGTCGTCAAAAAACAGCGGCTCGATACGGGCAGGGGTCTCAAGCATTCTTTGCCGATCTCTATCGCGTCTCAACGGCTTACAGTGTAACGCATTTTAGCCCACAAGTCTGCACAATTGCCGATATGAATTGCCGATCCATTTGCCGATCCCTTTGTGACTTTGGCCGCCGATAAGGACGCAGCCCAAAAATGCTTCAAAAAGGTCGGTCGGACAAAGCCGACCGGGCCC
This sequence comes from Mesorhizobium alhagi CCNWXJ12-2, assembly GCF_000236565.1. Lineage (GTDB taxonomy): Bacteria > Pseudomonadota > Alphaproteobacteria > Rhizobiales > Rhizobiaceae > Allomesorhizobium > Allomesorhizobium alhagi. Next base: position 7,104 of record NZ_AHAM01000292.1, read on the forward strand.
ATGGCATTGCCGATGGCGTTACTGCCGCGCGGGTCCCGGGCGTTCGCCATTGCAGCCGAATCTCCTACCGCCGGCCAAGGCGCATATCCTCAGCGTCAAATGCATTTCCGCTTTATCGCGATGCCGAGTGCCTGGTAGGTGGTGACCTGCAGCTCGGCATATCGATTTGCGCCGGTCATCCGAAGATCCCGTGCATAAACCATAGCGCTCGCCGTTCTCGTCCTCGACCTGGAAATAATGCCTCACGGCCGCCAACTCGGCGTCGCGCTTCCACCATTCCCCGAAAACCCGTGCCGGGGCCGTCCGCCCGCTTCACGCGCCGGCGCACGCCGGGCCAGGTGAAGGTCACCGGCGGATGGTCGGGAAGAAGGGCGACCGTCTCGATAGGTTCGGGCCGTGGCAGCAACCTCGACGGCGCGGCCAATGGCCAGGCCAGCCCTCGCCGGTATCAGGCGCCATCGGCGCAATGCGCTGGACCGACCGTTCGGGAACGTCGCTCTGCACCGGGGCGAAGCGATAGAGCCGGTCCTCGCCGACACGGTTGGCGAGGATGTCGATCACATCCGAGACGTCGGGTTCGGGCGCCTCGGCAAGCGAGGAAATCATCTGCTTGGACCGCAGCGGCTCGGCAACGGTCGCGGCAAGCCGCATCAGCTCGACGCCGAACCCTGGATCGATGGTTTCTATCTTGTCGGTGAGCAGCCGGGTCAGACGCTTCACATCGCGCACCGGCATTGCTGTGCCGACACGGATCGCCTCGACGTGGTTATCGACACGGAAGAACAAAAGATCGAGCCGGCGCGCGCCCTGCCCTCGCGCCTCAAGTTCGGCGCAGAGCTTTGCCACCAGCTTGCCCGTATAGCGGGCGATCGTCTCGGCCGCGCCGATGGGCTCCGCAAAATTGCGGCAGACTTCGACGATCTCCTGCGGCCGGGTCAGCTCGATCGGTTCGCTCACTCGGGCGAACGCCTGGTCGAGGCGTCGGCCGGGTTCCGGTCCAAAACGCAGCGCCAGTGCCGCGCGCGGTGTGACGGCAAGATCCGCAATTGTCTCGAAGCCGAGTTGCCTTAGACTGTCAACCGTGCCGGCGGCCAAGCGAAAGCGCTGCAACCGGCAAGGGCAGGACTGCCTGCGCCGTCTCGCCGGATGGAACCACAAGGATCTGCCGCGTGCCGAAGCGGGCTAGCGCGTGGGCTGCGCCCCATGTGTCGGCAACCGCGGCGCGCGCCGCGATGTGGGATGCGCCAAGCCGCGCCACCATCTCGGTAAGCATTGCCGCCTCGCCACCATGCAGATGATCGGCGCCGGTCGTATCCATAACGAGGCCGTCCGGCGGATCGGCAGCGACGATCGGCGCGTAGCGGCGCAACGCCCACAGCGCCAACCGCTCGAGCGCGTCGAGATCTGCTTCCGGTTCTGCGTCATGAACGATGAGGCCCGGAACGAGTGCCTGCGCCTTGCTCGCCGGCATGCCGATGCGCAGGCCGGCTGCGTGCGCTGCCGCGTCGGCGGCAAGCACAACACGGCGGCGACCATCACGGCCGATCAAAACGAGCGGCGTCTCAGGCGGAGGCGCGGCGTCGCCCGAGTTCCTTCTGAAGCGGTCCGTCGGCCACATCGGAAGGAAGAGCGATACGACCCTTGGCATCGCAAGCCTCCACAATAAAATCTGCACTCTCTCCGGCCCGGCATCGGATCAGCTCGAGATGCCAGCGGGCCCGTCCAATCCCCGGAACCGGCAATGGGGTCGACGGCAGGACCGACACCCGCCAGCGGGTCTCGGCGGCGGTCGGCTGGCCAAAGTCGGTCGCTTCGGTCTGGCGGCGCCAGCGGCGAATGGCAATGCCGATTGCACCGGAACTCTCCGCGGCGAGCTGCAGGCGCCGCGAGGCCGTCATCGAGAGCCGGGTAACCTCGGCAACGACAGCGCCAAAGCCGCCACGAAGGCCCTCGTCAAACAGGCGAGGACGGATTTTTCGTCACCGGCCTCGACATAGATCACCCGTCCCGGAGGAAGGCCGGCCTGTTCGATGGCCGGCGCGAAAAGATCGGGCCGGGTAACGCACCACAGCACCTTGCCCACCATGCGCGCGGCAATACCGGCAGCGAAGAGTGCCGCGGCTGCGCCATCGACGGCGCTGTTTCCACCGCCCGCGATCTCCTGCAGGCCGCCAAAAGCCAATCCCCCTCCCGGCAGAACCCTGTCGATCGCGGCCACTCCGAACGGCAAAACCGTGCGGATGCGCGCATTTGAGCCTTCGAGGCGCGCGATGCGTTCTCGAAGCCCGGAAATGGCAGCAGGGGGCGCCGATACACTCATCTGACCCTTGAAACGCGAAAGCCTGAATTTGTTCTACATTTGTTCTCGTACCCATCAAGAGTCAACCGGGATGATATCGTGCCCCTGCGGAAGGAGGCATTCGATGCTCGGGCCATATCCTTCAATGCGAAAAATGCGAGTTCCATTTTGGAGTTTGGGGCACCACGGAATGTCCGAAAATTGTAGCATACTTCGGACATGCCTATAGTTGAGCCCGATACCGATCTTCGCTCGCGCCTGCTTGCCCGCATTGAATCCAAACCCGTCGAGGTCTGGACCCCCCGGCGACTTCGCCGATCTGGGCGCGCGCGCCGCCACCCGCCGGGGCGCTGCGCCGGATCGACCGAGGCCTCTATGACCGGCCGTAGCGACAACGTCATGAAAATGTCGATGACCTCCTTTCTCCGATGTCCCAGAAAAGTCCTGTCATCATCGTCAGCGCTTCTTCCGTCATCGAGACGAGCGCATGCTCGTTGGGAGCGTGCTGCGAGCAGCCGGGATAAGAGTGGGGCACCCAGACCGTGGCGAGGCCGAGGATTTCTGCAAAGGTCTCGTTGGGCAGCGATCCGGCAAGGTTGGGCAGGACGGCTGGTTTCTTGCCCGTGGTCCTGGCGATGGACTCCTTCACCCGCGTCACCCAGGGATGATTCGGGTCCAGTCGCGTGGCGCGGAAAAAACCCCGATCGGCCGGAACGATCTCGACATCGGTAAAACCGTGCCTGTCGAGATGGCGGCGCAACGCCGGCAGGATGTCGTCCGGCTGCGTACCCACCACATAGCGCAACTGGCAATGGGCCTTGGCGCGGGCGGAAATGGCGTTTACGGGCGCTTCGGGCACGCCGCTTGACTGTGCCAGAACGGCAAAGCTGTTCCAGCCGAAAACGCGCTCCGAAGGCGTCAGGCTCTCCTCACCCCAATCGGGATCGATCTTGGGGCCGTCATAGCCGCCGACCGGGCAATCCTTCAGGACCTCGCGCACGGCAGGCGTGAGGCTCGTTGGGCGCCATTCGGGAATCTGGATCTGGCCGCGCCGGTCGACGATGCTTGCAAGTGCGTGGGCAAGCACAATCGCCGGATCGCGGAGCAGGCCGCCCCAGTTGCCCGAATGATGTGCGCCTTCGCGCAGATCGACGACAAGATCAAAATTGATGGCGCCGCGCGATCCCATGAAAAGGGTTGGACGCTCGGGATGCAGCCTGGGACCGTCTGAGGCGATCAGGACATCGGCGGCAAAGAGGTCACGGTTTTGCCGGAACAATTCCGCCAGACCGGGCGATCCACATTCCTCACCCATTTCGATGATGATCTTGCAGTTGAAATCGAGCCGCCCCTTTTCGGCGATGACTGCCCGCAGCGCTGCGATGTTAATGCAGTGCTGGCCCTTGTTGTCGGCGGTGCCGCGTCCGTAAAGGCGGTCCCCTTCCCTAACAAGTCTGAAGGGATGCAGTCCTTCCCGCCACTGCTCGGTCTGGGCACGGATGACGTCGCCATGACCGTAGACGAGGATCGTTTCAAGGGCGGGGTCCTCGATCCGCTCGGCGAGGAGGAACGGCACGCCGGGATCGACCGGATTTTGCAGTATTTGAGACGTGAAACCGAGCGCATCGAGCTTTGGGGCGATTTCATCGACCAGATACCGCCTGAGTTCCCGCCGCTTTGCGGGCTCCTGGCTCTCCGTCTCGAAGGCGATCATGCGGCCAAGCTCTTCTTCGAAGGCGCCAGAGGCAAGATAATTGTTGATGCGCGCCATCGCGCCGTCGCGGGTAGTCACGTCAAGCTCCTTCCTTCTCGTGCACGGCATCGCCCCATGGCGACATGATTTCCGTGCAGCCCATATTCATGCCGTTCTCCCGCAGGACGCCCGCGGGGCAGGCAAAGGCATAGGGAAAAACCGTCCGTTTCGATGTCACCACCGGGTGGACGTCCCCCAGCGCCTTGATGACATCCGGCGGCAGGGTCTCGTCGGCGATGATCGTGCCGCCGCCACTGTTGTCGATGCGCGGATGGTGGAAAGCGTCCTCTAGCGACATGTCGAAATCCATCAGGAAGGATGTGAGGTTGAGCACCGCGGGCAGGATTTTCCGCCCGCCCGACGCGCCGATGGCGAAGCGCCTTCCACCCTTCTCGCCGATGGTGGGGCAGATGTTCATCAGGCAGGCCTTGTCGGGTGCGAGCGAATTGGGTTTGCCGGGCTCGGGATCGAACCACATGATGCCGTTGTTCATGAGAAGGCCGGTCGACGGCGAGACGACGCGCGAGCCGAATATGCTCAAAAGCGTCTGCGTGACCGCGCACATATTGCCGTTTTTGTCGACGACGCTGAAATGCGTGGTGCAGGACGGGGCGTGAGGCGGCTCGACATCGCCCATTTCCAAAAGGCGCCGTTTATAGGTCCCGGAAAGGGCGCGAGCGGTTTGAGCAAAGCTCACTGCATCCGGCCGCCCGCCGGGCACAAAAGCAGCGTCCATCGTTGCCAGGCATTCGACCAGATTGGGACCGGCGGTCATGCCTTCGGCGGCGCGCACGATACCGCCGCGATAGGATACGTCGATCGTTGGTGTCAGCCTTGCGCGATAGGAGGCGAGGTCGTCGCGGGAAATACAGCCGCCCTTTGCCTCTACGTCGGCCGCGAGGGCGGCCGCGATGTCACCTTCGTAGAAGTCGCGAGGTCCTGCCTCGGCCAGTCGCAGCAGCGTTTCCGCCATGCGGCTCTGGTCGAGCCGTGTGGAAGAAAGCGCCGTCCAGCCGGCGATTTTCGGCCATTGTCCGCCATCGAGAAAGAGAGCGGCCGCATCCGCGTCCTTCGCCAGTTCGCGCGCCGTGGAGGCGATCAGAAGCGAAGCATACCAATCGACCAGCAGGCCCTTCCTGGCCAGACCGACCGCCGGCATCAAAAGCTCTTTCCAGTCAAGCGCACCGTACTTCTGGTGGGCGAGTGCCATCCCCGCCACGGTGCCGGGCACGGCGATCGCGGTTGCACCCTGAACATTCAGGTCGTCCACCACCGCGGCCCACGGGAAAAGATCCCCGGCCCGTCCTTCTCCCGACAGCGGATAATTGGCCGGATCAAGGGCTGAAGGCGAGCGCATGCCGAATTGGATCGTCTGCGCCTGCTGTTGGTACTCCCGCCAGATCGTCATCGCCCCGCCGCCGGCTGGGCCGCTCATCCACGGTTCGACGACGCCGATGGCAAACGAGGTTGCCACGGCAGCGTCCACCGCATCGCCGCCGGCTTCCAGCACCGCCGCACCGATTTCGGCGGCCACTTTATGCTGCGCGGCGACGACGCCGTTTCTGGTCGTGGCGACATGTTTGCGCACGATCTGCGAGCGCGAGAGGTTACTCATTTTCTGATCCAGGCTAGTGCGCTGCTGCGCCGCTGTAGAGATGACAGTCCACGTGCCCGCCTTCGTTGCCGATACGCGGCGGCGGGGTGGTCTTGCAGATGTCGCGGACTTGCGCGCAACGCGGGTGAAACCGGCAGCCGGAGGGTGGCGAAATCGGATTCGGGTAGGATGCGCCGAGATGCGTGTCGGGCACGGAGAGGCAAGGATCAGGGGTGAGGACCGATTCCAGAAGCGCCTTCGTGTAGGGGTGGCGTGGATTGGCAAAAAGCGCCGCCGCCGCCGCTTCTTCCACGATCTGGCCGAGATACATGACCGCCACCCGTGTCGCCAGGTGCTCCACTACCGCCAGATTGTGGCTGATGAAGAAATAGGTGAGCCCCAACTCCTCCCGCAGATCGCCAAGCAGGTTGAGAATCTGCGCCTGCACGGATACGTCGAGCGCGGAGGTCGGTTCGTCGCAGACGACGATTTCCGGTTTCATGATGAGCGCGCGCGCAATGGCCACGCGTTGGCGCTGGCCGCCGGAAAGTTGATTGGGGTAGCCCCGGCGCACGCGCGCGGGAAGCCCCACCAGATCGAGCATGCGCGCCACCGCCTGCGACCGGGACGCGCTGTCGCCGATGTCGTGGACCACCAGCGGCAGGGCGATGATGTCCTCGATGCTTTTGCGCGGATTGAGTGAGGAATAAGGATCCTGGAAGATGGGTTGGAGACGCCGTGCCAGATGCCGGCGCTCGCGTGGGTCGATTTCTTTGCCGTCCACCAGCACCTTGCCGGCAGTGGGCGCTTCGAGGCCGAGCAGGATTTTCGCGAGCGTGGACTTGCCGCAGCCGGATTCGCCGACAAGGCCGAGCACATCCTTCTTGTGCAGGCACAGGCTCACACCACCCAGCGCATTGAGCGGCTTCGCCTTGGCGAACAGGCCCTGCTTGACCTGGTAGGTCTTGGTTATGGCGGCCAGTTCCAGGAGGGGTCGCGTGGTTGTCCGGGTCATGGCGACAACCTTTCAGCAGCCTGATGAATGCAGCGCCAGGCGTGCCCGCTTTCCATACGTCGTTCGGGAATGGCGGCGGTGCAGGCTTCTTCGGCGACGTCACAGCGGGCGCGGAAGGCGCAACCTTTCACCCTGCCCACAAGCGAGGGCACCATGCCTGGAATGGAGCCCAGATGCTCGCCCGGCTTCGACCTGCCCGGCACCGGAATGCAGCGCAGGAGCCCTCGCGTATAGGGATGGCGGGGGTGCCCGAATATCTCTTTGGCGGTGCCCTGCTCCACCACCTCGCCGGCATACATAACGGCAACTTTGTCGGCGACGCGCGCCACGACACCCAGATCATGGGTGACAAGGATCATCGCCATGTTCATCTCGCGCTGCAGATCGGCGAGCAGCCTGAGTATCTGCGCCTGGATGGTGACGTCGAGCGCCGTGGTGGGTTCGTCCGCGATGATGAGTTCGGGCTCGCACATGAGCGCCATGGCGATCATGACGCGCTGACGCAGACCGCCGGAAAGCTGGTGCGGATATTGCGAGAGGCGGTTCTCGGCGGCGGTAATGCCGACTTTTCCAAGGAGTTCGATGGCGCGCATGCGGGCTTGCACCCGGGTTGCCTTGCGGTGCAGCAGATAGGCCTCGGCCAGTTGGTCGCCAATCGTGTAGGCGGGGTTGAGCGATGTCATCGGCTCCTGGAAGATCATCGCCATGCGGTTTCCGCGCAAATCGCGCATCTGCCGCAGTTTCTGGCTCATCAGGTCGATGCCGGCGAAATCCAGCCGGGTGGCGGCACGTTGAAGCTTCTTGGACAGAAGGCCCATGATCGCGAGCGAGGTCAGCGACTTGCCGCTGCCGGACTCGCCGACAATGCACAGGGTTTCGCCACGCTTCAGATCGAAGCTGATACCGCGCACGGCATGCATCGTGTTTTGCGACATCGGAATGTCGATCGTGAGGTTCCGGACGCTCAGGATGGGGTCGCTCATGATCGTCTCATCCCCTGTTTTCCGGCGCGGTGACGTCTCGCAGACCATCGCCCAGAAGATTGATGGCCAGGACGAGGATGAAAAGCGCTATGCCGGGAATGGCGATCAGCCACGGCTCGAACAGCATCATCTGTTTGCCCTCCGATATCATCAGGCCCCATGAGGGCGTCGGCGGCTGCACGCCGAGACCGAGGAAGGAGAGCGCGGCTTCAAGAAGAATAGCATGCGCCATCTCCAGTGTCGCCACGACGATGAGGTTGTTGACGATGTTGGGCATGATCTCGGACAGGATGATACGTCGGGTCGAGCAGCCGATGGCCTTGGCCGCATTGACATATTCGAGGTCGCGCACCTGCAGAACCGAGGAGCGCATGACGACGGCGAAGCGGTCCCACAGGAGCAGGCCGAGCACCGTCACCACCACATGCAACGACCCGCCGAGGATCGCGACGACGGCAAGCGCCACCAGCACTACGGGCATCGCCAGCCGCACATTGATGAGAAAGGTGACGACAAGGTCCACGCGGCCGCCGAAGTAGCCGGCAGCAACCCCCATGGCGGTACCGATCAGGCCCGAGATAAGCGCCGCGATAAAGCCGATCGCGAGCGAAATGCGCGCGCCATAGAGGAGCCTTGCCAGATAGTCGCGGCCGAGATGGTCGGTGCCGAGAATATGGTCCGGATCGCTGCCGTTCATCCAGAAGGGCGGCTTCATGCGCGCCAGCAGATCCTGCGAATAGGGATCATGTCCGGCGAGGAGAGGCGCGAAAAGCGCGATCAGAATGATGATGAAGAGGACCGTGATACCGAACACCAGCCCGTAATGGCCGAAGATGCGCCGGCGCAGCAGAGCGGCCGGGCTCGGCGCGCGGATTTCCTCGGCCGCTGGGGACACAGTGCCCATCGCGTCAGCCCACCCTGATCCGGGGGTCGAGCCAGGCGTTGGCCAAGTCCGACAGGAAGGTGAAGATGATGTAGAAGCAGGAGAAGATCAGGATCAGCGCCTGCACTGTCGGCAGATCGTTGCGGGCGATGGATTCCCAGGCGAGATAGCCCGCGCCGTGAAGCGCGAAGATCGATTCCACCACGATGGAGCCGCCCAGCATGAAGCCCATCTGCACGGCAGCAAGGCTGACAACCGGCACGATCGCGTTGCGCAACGCATGTTTGAACATGACACGCATTTCGCTGGCCCCTTTGGCGCGGGCGGTGCGGATATAGTCGGCGCCGAGCACCTCCAGCATGCCCGCCCGGGTGAGCCGCATGATCGCGGGCATCGCGTAGTAGCCGAGCACCACTGTCGGCATGATGAAGTTCTGCCAACCGGATGAACCGGAAGGCGGCAGCCAATTGAGCTGGATGGAGAAGATGACAATCAGCACCAGCCCGAACCAGAAGCTCGGCATGGCTTGCCCCATCACGGACAAAAACAGCGCTGCACGGTCGATAAAGGAATTGGGCCGCATGGCCGCCACCACGCCGAGCGGCACGGCGGTTAGGAGTGCAAAGGAAATGCCACACACACCAAGCAGCATCGTGACCGACAGACGGTCTGCGATGAGCGTCGAGACCGGCAGCTTGAAATAATAGCTCTGTCCAAAATCGCCGCGAAGGGCGCCGGATAGCCAGTCGCCATACTGCACGAGGAATGGCCGGTCGAAGCCGTAAAGCGTGCGAATAGCCTCGATGTCGGACGCGCTGGCATTTTCTCCCGCGATGGCCGAGGCCGGATCGCCGGACATGAAGAGCAGGCTGAAGCTGAGGAGCGACACGGTCAGCGTCACCAGCACCACGAGCCCAAGGCGTTTCAGCGCAAAAACGAGCATCTACGACCCCGAAAAGCAAAAGCTGGTCGGCACACGGGCGAGATTCCCAACCCGGTGCGCCGACGCGAAGCTAGTTCCAGCGTGCATGGAAAAAGCGCACGACCTCGTCCGATGTCGGCGTGTATTCCAGTTCCTTGGAGAAGACGTAGTTGGAATTGTAGGAGAACAGCGGAACCCAATAGGCCTGATCTGCGATCTTCCTCAACGCTTTCGAATAGTTCTCCTCGCGCACGGCGGGATCAATCGAGGTGTCCGCAGTGTCCAGCCATGCCTTGACCTCATCGTCACGGGCGAAATCCTCCGCACCGTGCTTGAAGAACTCGCTGGTGATGGCCGAAACATCATTCACCGAATAAGAGCCCCAGCTTTGGAAGCTCATGCTGGTCTCGCCGTTGCGACGCAGGTCGCGCAAGGCGGAATATTGAAGATATTTGAGATTTGCGGTGATGCCCACCTCGGCAAGGTAGGCGAGCATGGCTTCGGCATATGCGCGGTCGCGATAGGCATAAAGGTCGATGGCGAAACCATCCGGATAGCCGGCCTCGGCCAGCAGGGCCTTGGCCTTCTCCGGGTCGTAGTCATAAGCGGCCACATCCTGTTCGCAGCCGAACTGCGAGGAAAAGCAGGCGGCGTTCACTATCTTGGACTTGCCCTTGAGCAGGTTGTCGACGATGGCCTGTCGGTCAATGGCATGATTGATCGCCTGGCGGACGGCCAGCTTGGTCACAGGATTATCGGTGCCGCTGCGGCCCGCCGCATCCAGCTCTAGATAACCAACGCGCATCGTGCTTTCGTTGACGACGTTGAAGCGCCCTGTGGCGGCAAGTTTCTCTGCCTGGTCGGAAGGCACGCCCCAGATGAAATCAAGGCCGCCGCTGAACAGCTCGGCAAGTTGCGTGTTGACATCCGGAATGGTGCGGATGTCGACCGTGCCGATCGTCGCCTTGCCTTTCGGCCCGTCATGGTAGCCATCGAATTTCTTCAAAACGAAGTGCTTGCCGGGTTCAACGCTTTCGACCTGATAGGGCCCCGTGCCGACCGGCTTCAGCCCCATGCCTTTCGGTCCGACCTCGGCGTAATATTCGTTCGGATAGATTGATACGGGCCCGGCGAGATATTCGAGCGCGGCCGGGAACGGGCCCTTGGTGACGATGCGGACGGTATATTTGTCGACTTTGGTGGCCTCCTTCATCCAATTCACGTTGCGCTGCGTGACGACGCCGTTTGCCGGATCCGCCACGAAGTTGACCGTAAAGACGACGTCGTCGGCGTCGAATTCCTCGCCATTGTGGAAGGTCACTCCCTCGCGCAGCTTAAATTCCAGCGTGGTGTCGTCGACCCATTTCCAGGACGTCGCGAGGTTGCCCTCATATTTGCCGGTCGCCTGGTTGAGATAGATCAGCCCATCCCAGATGGTCCGCTGGAGGATGACGCCCTCGCGGGCTGAATTGAAATAGCTGTCGACCGATTCCAGCTCCTTCGTGAAAGCGGCCTTGAGCGTGTCGCTCGCCTTATCGGCCATGGCCTCGCCACCGGTCATCATGACGGCCATTGCGACTGAACTCATCAAAAGACGTGGATCCATCTGCTTTCAAACCGGCGAACCGGCCCCTCTGGCTACTGACTTCGTATTATATTACGATACAGACAACTGTAATACGGTTCAGCGTATTAATCGGGTTAAGGCTTGTCAAGAAGCGCTCAAGAGCCGACACCGCGCATGGCATCTGGGTAGCGAAAAAAAGAGACACGGGATTGAGCAAGGAAAAACAGGACACTTTGTTCGTCGGATCGCTCGAAAAAGGCATGCGCATCCTGAGCGCTTTCGACGAGCGGCACAGTGCATTGGGGCTGACGGAAATTGCTGCATTGACACGGCTCGACAAAAGCGCCGTGCAGCGGCTGACCAACACGCTGCACAAGATCGGCTATCTCAACAAGGATCCCGAATCCCGGCGTTACCGCCCGTCGTTGAGGTGCCTGGAACTTGGCAACGCCTATCTTTGGTCTGATCCCCTCGTGCAGTTGGCCATGCCAAAGCTGATCGAGCTTGGCCGCAAGCTGGGTGAGCGCGTTAACGTAGCGCGGCTCGACGGACATGAGATCGTTTATATCATCCGCATTCCGACACAGCTGACGAGCTTTGGCGCCATGATCGCGGGCCGACGCCTGCCCGCACTCACGACCTCCAGCGGCCGCGCCATGATCGCCTGTCTTGACGAAAGCGAGCGCAAGGAGGCGGTGGAAACATGGCCGATTGTTGCCTTGACGCCGAAGACGACGCTCGACCGAACGAAGATTGCCGCCGCAATCGAAGATGCGGCAGCGTGCGGCTATGGGCTGACGCAGAACGAAAACATTCTGAACGAGATCGGCATTGCCGCCCCTATCCTTGCTGCCGACGGGCGCCCAATGGCGACCGTGCAGTGCTCTGTATCCAGCCTGAGATGGAGCATTGACAGAGTGCGAACGGAAATCGCGCCGCACATCATCGAGGTCGCGAATTCCATTCATCTGGCAAAACGGGGGTAGCTCCGCGACGTTCGTGCCACCAGCGTCACCCGTTGCGGAATGTGTAGCTGTAGCCGTTGATCGCCGGCACCCCGCCGAGATGGGCATAGAGCACCTTCGATCCCTCCGGGAAGAACCCTTTCTTCACCAGATCGATCATGCCCTGCATGGATTTCCCCTCATAGACCGGGTCCGTCATCATGCCTTCGAGCCGGGCGCAGATCCGAATCGCCTCCTTCGTCTCCTCGGAGGGGACGCCGTAGAGCGGATAGGCGTAGTCCTCCATCAGCACTACGTCGTCCACGGAAATCGCGGCGCCAAGCTCGACCAGGTCCGCCGTCTTCTGCGCGATGTCGAGCACCTGTGCCTTGGTCTGCTTGGGCGTGGCGGAGGCGTCGATGCCTATCACATTGCGCTGCCGTCCATCCTTGGCGAAACCGACCACCATGCCGGCATGGGTAGAGCCCGTCACGGTGCAAACCACGATGTAGTCGAACTTGAAGTCGAGCTCGGCTTCCTGGGCGCGAACCTCCTCGGCGAAGCCGACATAGCCGAGCCCGCCATATTTGTGCACCGATGCCCCCGCGGGGATGGGATAGGGCCTGCCGCCCTTCGCCTCCACATCCTTCAGCGCGTTTTCCCAGCTTTGCCGGATGCCGATGTCAAAGCCTTCGTCGACCAGTTCCACATCCGCGCCCATTACGCGGCTGAGCAGAATGTTGCCGACGCGATCATAGACGGCATCCTCATGCGGCACCCAGCTTTCCTGTATCAGCCGACATTTGAAACCGATTTTGGCGGCCGTCGCTGCCACCATGCGCGTGTGGTTCGACTGCACGCCGCCGATCGAGACCAGCGTATCGGCCCCCGAGGCGATGGCGTCAGGGACGATATACTCCAGCTTTCGCAGCTTGTTGCCGCCGAAGGCAAGACCCGAGTTGCAGTCTTCACGCTTGGCGTAGAGTTCCACCTTGCCTCCCAGATGCGCCGACAGGCGCTCCAGCTTTTCAATGTGGGTGGGGCCGAAGGTGAGCGGATAACGGGGGAATTTTTGCAGCATGTGCAGCCTTTCAGGAGCAGGGTTGAGAAAGAGAAGTTAACCCATCTCGCCTGGAAGGTGCTTTCTAAGGGGGCGGATTCCCTATAAATATATGCGTAAAGATCACTGTTTTGCTTTTGTTTCTCTCACCAAATGGCCTCTCTAATGAAAGAATCTTCCGAAGGTACGCAGCTGGATCGGATTGACAGCAAAATTCTCCGCCAGTTGCAGCGTGACGGCAGGCTGAGCAATTCGGATCTGGCGAAACTGGTCGGTGTCAGTCCGGCAACCTGCCATCGCCGAACCGAGCGTCTGTTCCGGGAGGGATATGTTCGCGGCGTTCATGCCGACATTGACCCAAAGTGCATCGAGCGGGGTGCTCTGGTGATGGTCGGCGTCGTCCTGGATCGCTCGACGCCGGAGAGTTTTGCTGCCTTCGAGACGGCGATTCGAAAACTTCCTTTCATCCTTGATTGCCATCTGGTAGCCGGCGATTTCGACTACTTTCTGAAGATCCGCGTGCGCGACATGGCTGATTTCAACCGATTGCACGGCAGCCAGCTCATCGCCCTTCCAGGGGTGCGCCAAACACGCACGTTCTTCGTAATGAAAGAGGTCGTCGACGGCGCGATCCTAGACTTTTAATCGGCTTTAAAGCCGTACTCCATCGCGATTGCCGCTACGAGATCGAGGGTTCGGGAACGCTCTTCTCCAACCACATCCCCGACTACCGCAACCTGATCAGCAGCAACACGACCGTCAGGGCGGCAAGGCTGAGTCATGGTCCGAGGGCCCGCTGCGCATCGCGGCCGGTTTTCACGGCGCCGGCAGCGATCGTGTATGGCGGGGCTCGGAGCTAAGGGACAGCTTCCATCATTTGGGGGGGACCCTCAGCTTTCTCGTGTCAAAGCCTTCGCAAATGACCGAAAGGGATTTTAGTTTCACATTGCGATAGGTCGGCGCTGATGAAGATCCTGGCGGCGTGGCGGCCCGCCTCCACGGGCACGCTCGAAACCCGACGGCCAGCAATTGACCCATCTGACAGTGGCTGGGTCGATCCGTGCCGGGCATCGCCTTCTTGCCAAGCGATGGCCGATTGCGCCAACCGTGGCCGCGTCGATCGCGAGATTGTTCGAGCGGGCAGCTTCGTGGTAGCTCAGTTCTCTCAGCGGATCATGTCCGCGGCTTTCTCCGCGATCATCACGACGGGCGATGCCGTGTTGCCCGAGACGATCCTCGGCATGATCGAGGCATCGACGACGCGCACCCCGTCGAGCCCGTGAACCTTGAGGTCGCTGCCGACCACCGCCCGATCGTCCTGTCCCATCTTGCAGGTGCCGACCGGGTGGAAGATCGTCGTCGCGATGTTGCCGATCTGGTGCGTCAGGCTCTCGTGCGACTGGTGCGCTGGGCCGGGCAGGATTTCCTCCGGCCGGTAGCGGGCGAGCGCCCTCGCCGTCATGATCCGCCGCACCTGGCGTACGGCCAGGAGCGCGACATGCCGATCGTTCGGCGCCGAGAGGTAGTTCAACCTGATCTCCGGCTGCCGGTCGGGCACGGTCGAAACCGCATGCACGCTGCCGACGCTTTCGGGCCGCAGGTTGCAGACCGAGACCGTGATGGCCGGGAACGGGTGCAGCGGGTCGCCCAGCCTGTCCGTCGACAGCGGCTGCACGTGGTATTCGAGGTCGGGCGTCGCGCGTGAGGAGTCCGACTTCGTGAACATGCCGAACTGGCTCGGCGCCATCGACATGGGCCCCGATTGCATCAGCGCATACTGCAGCGCGATGCGCGCCTTGCCGAGGCGGCTGTTGACCATGCTGTTGAGCGTTGTGGCGCCTGAAACCTTGTAGACGGTGCGGATCTGCAGATGGTCCTGCAGGTTCTCGCCGACGCCCTGGCTCGCATGGACGACGTCGATGCCGAGGTCGTGCAGCACGTCGGGTCGACCGACGCCGGAGAGTTCAAGCAGCCGCGGCGAGTTAATCGAGCCGGCAGCGAGCAGGACTTCGCGATCGGTGGGCGCCTCGTATTGCCTCCCGTCTCGGAGGAAGCGCACTCCCGTCACGCGGCGGCCTTCGAATACGAGGCTCTGCGTCATCGCATTGGTTATCAGGCGCAGGTTGGGCCGCTTCAGTGCCGGTCGCAGGAAGCCCTTGGCGGCGTTCCAGCGGAAGCCGCGCTGCTGGTTGACCTCGAAGAAGCCGGAGCCCTCGTTGTTTCCGTCGTTGAAGTCGGCGCGCGGATTGATGCCGAACTCCTTGGCGCCTTCCTGCACCGCGCGCAGGATGTCCCAAGTCAGGCGCTGCTTTGCCACTTTCCACTCGCCGCCGCTGCCGTGGAGATCGGTCTTGCCGCCATGATGGTCTTCCGACCTCAGGAAATAGGGCAACACGTCGTCCCAGCCCCAGCCGACATTGCCCATCTGACGCCAGCCGTCGTAGTCGGCGGCCTGGCCGCGCATGTAAATCATGCCGTTGACCGAGGAGCAGCCGCCCAGCACCTTGCCGCGCGGATAAACCAGCGAGCGTCCATTCAGACCCGGCTCCGGCGCCGTCTTCATCATCCAGTCGGTACGCGGATTGCCGATGCAGTAGAGATAGCCGACCGGGATATGCACCCAGTGATAGTTGTCCGAGCCGCCGGCCTCGAGCAGCAGGACGCGCGTGGCGGGATTCTGCGTCAGGCGGTTGGCCAGCACGCAGCCGGCCGTGCCGGCGCCGACGATGATGTAGTCGTAGCGTCCGTCGATCATGACGCAACCGGCCCCGGCGATGCCAGTTCCCTCCACAGCGGGTCGACAGCCTCGGTCAGCCGCCTCCAGATCGCGTAACGCCGGTCATAGTGCGCGCGCATCGCCGGATCGGAGCTGTATGCCCGTGCTGGCCTCGCCATGGCGGCGACCGCCTCGGCCTCTGCCGGATAGAGCCCCACCCCGATCGCCGCTGCCATCGCCGCGCCGAGAGCGCCCGTCTCACGTGCCTCAGCCACGGTTACCGGAACCCCCAGGCCGTCGGCAAACATCTGCGCCCAGTGGACAGAGCGCGAGCCACCTCCCGAGAGCGCCGCGGTCGAGAAGGTCACGCCTGCCTCGGCCAGGACTCCGACGTGGCGGCGATGCTCGAACATCACGCCTTCGAAGATCGCGCGCAGCAGGTGGCCCTCGCCGTGCCAGCCGGCAACCCCGAAGAAGCCGCCGCGTTGATGCGAGCCCAGCCGTCCGCCGTAGAGGAAGGGATGGAACAAGGGATCGTCATGCGCCGGGGCAACGTCGGCGACCATTTCATTGACGAAGCCGAACGGATCGTTGTGGTGGCTCCCGCGTTCTACCAGCGCACGCACGTACCATTCGAGGTTGGCGGCCGATGTCGCGCTGTTCTCCATGTTGACGAAAAGGCCGGGCCCGTAGGCGGCGACCATGAAGACGCGATCGTCGCGTACCGGTGCGTCTGAGAAGACCTGATTGATGGACCAGCTGCCCACGACCACCGATGCCGCGCCGGCGCCAACCGCCCCCGAGCCGAGGGCTGATGCGACGACATCGAAATAGCCGGCGACCACGGGCGTGCCCTTCGCCAGCCCGGTCGCGGCGGCTGCGTCGGCCGTCACGACGCCGACTATGCTGGATGGCTGGAGCAATGGCGGCAACCGCGTCGTGGCGTCCTCCAGCCCGTAGAGCGCGAGGAGGCCGGTGTCGTAGACGGCGTCCGGCAGCCGCAGCAGGCCTGCGCCCGACATGTCGGAAATCTCGCTGGCTGGCATTCCGGTCAAGCTGTACGTCAGGATGTCCTTGGCGAACAGCAGCGTCCCGGCCCGCTCGTAAAGTTCCGGCCGGTGCCGCTTGAGCCAGGCGAGCAGGGTGGGCGTCTGAGACGGCCATGGCCTTTGCAAGGCGATCGCGTGCATGTCAGAGCCGACCGCGGTGTCGAGCTCCACAGCAAGCGCGGCAGCGCGCGTGTCGAGCGATTGTATTCCGATCAGAGCCGCGCCGTCCCGGTCAAGAAGGTATAGGCCATTGCCATGTCCTGCCGTGCCTATTGCGGCGATGGCGCCGGAGTCGATGTCGGCCGCGCCGATGCAGCCTGCGATGGCCGCCTTGGCGTTCTCCCAAAGCTCCGGCACCGACCGCTCCACCATGCCGGCGGCCGGCTTATGTGTGGCACCGTCCACCGCATGCGCTGCAAGCTGCCGCCCCTCCAGGTCGAACAGAACCGCCTTGATAACGGTGTTGCCGGCATCGAGTCCGAGCAGGTACGGTCCGCCATCAGCCACGGTTGTATATATCCCAGGTTTCTTCGCCACCGGCCCCTTGATGGATCATGGCCATCAGCGCGTTGACCACGGCCTTCGGGTTGGAATGCTGGTAGATGTTGCGGCCATAGACCATGCCCCTGGCACCCTGCTTCATCAACGCGGCCGATTTCGCCAGCACCGCCTTGAGATCCTCCTTGCCGCCGCCGCGCACCAGAACCGGCACCCGCGCCGCCTCGACGACGCGATGGAACTCCTCCGGATCGTCGGTCGGGTCGGCCTTGATGATGTCGGCGCCCATCTCGGAAGCGAGGCGAACCAGCGTGACGATTTTCTCGGCATTGCCATCGACCTGGTAGCCGCCGCGCACCTCGTTGGGCAGCATGACCAGCGGTTCGATCATGAGCGGCATGCCATAGCGATGGCAGGCCGCCCTTACCTTGCTGATGTTCTCCACGCACTGGCGGAACAGGTCCGGCTCGTCCGGCAACATGAACAGGTTCACCACCACGCAGGCCGCATCCATCTCCAACGCGCCGACGATCGGATCGTCATGGTTCTGCAGCAGTGACCACATCACCTTGTGGCGCTGCGCATTGTAGGGATTGCCCATGTCGATGCGCATCACCAGCGCCGGCTTATCCTTCTCGGGCCTGCCCTGCAGCAGGTCGGCCTGTCCGTAGGCCATCTGGATCGCGTCGGGCCGGGCACGGACCAGCGTGTCGACGACCCCTGCCATATCCTCCAGCCCGACCAGAAAACCAGGCTCGTTACAGACGCCATGGTCGAGCGCCACGTCGAGGCAGCCGCCGCGGGTGAAGAGCCGGTTCATCCGTGCCTTGGTGCTCAGGCGCATTGGGAACTCCTGTCCTTGGATCGTTGTTCGAGCCTGTGGCGGGATACGCCATGGTATTCCGCCAGGTCGTTCGTGAATGCGCCGACCTCCCGGTCCTTCTGCTCTTCGCTCCAGCCGAGCGCGCCGGCCATGATGGCGGCCACGCGGTCGACGATGGTACCTGACACCTCGCCGCGGATCGACAGTGGCGTTCGCCGCACCAGCACGTCCTCCAACCCCACGACGAACTCGTTATGCACGAGGAACAGGATTTCGGCCGCGGTGGTGAGGCAGACCCCGTCGAGGGGTTCGTCGTCGTCGCGACCGAGGCAGTAGGCCAAGACGTCCTCGGCTCGGGTGCCGTAGAGGTCGGCCAGATAGGCCGCACGCGCCGCACTGATGTGGTGCCGCGCGACAAGCGCCGCCGCGAAACCACCGGCGGCGTTAGGAAAGCCAGTGCCCCCTCCGATGGCGAGATCCAGCGTGCCACGCAGCCGACCGCGCGCCAGTTCGGCCAGCACGATGTCGGCGGCCTGCTCGGCAAAGGCGCGAAAGGTCGTCCACTTGCCGCCCACCATGCAGAACTGCGGCACCGTGCCCTCGATGCGACGGATGAAATGGCCGCGCGAGATGCGGCCGGTAAATTCGTGGTCACTTTTCGGCAGCGGACGGATTCCACTGTAGCTGTAGACGACGTGCTCCACTGACAGCGCAATCGCGGGAAACACACCACGCACGGCATCGAGGATGTAGTCCCTTTCCTCTGGCTCGCAGCGCACCCTATCGGCCCGGGCGACGCGGATGTCGGTCGACCCGGCCAAAACCTTGCCGAGATAGGGGAAGACAATGCAGATCCTCCCATCGGCATTCTCGAAGAAGATCATGTGGCCCTGCATTGCGTCGAGCAGCGCAGGGCAGTCGAGGATCAGGTGCGACCCCTTGGTGCCGGAAATCAGGGGCTCAGCACTTGCCCCGCCTTCGGAGAGGCTGGCCAGCGCTGCGTCGAGCCACGCGCCGGTGGCGTTGACCACGGCCTTCGCCGTTACAGGCAGGACTTCTCCGGTCGGGCCGTCGGTGACGGCGAACCCGGCGCCGGATCGCGCGATCTCGGCATGGTTCAGCGCCACGGCCTGTGGCGCCAGCCGCTTCGTGTCGAGGATCAACTCGACGCCCAGACGCTCGGGATAACTGATCCAGGCATCGTGATAGGTGGCCGAGAAACGCAGTCGCGGCGAGAGCGATGGCCAGCGCCTGAGTGTCTCGCGCGCGCTGCGGAAGCGATGTTTCGGCAGGAGGCGACGATGGCGTGTTGTCCAGTCGTAAAGCATGAGCCCGATCTTGATCGGCAACGCGCCCCTGCTTGCCGGGCGGTTGGTTATTCCGAGAAACCCCGCGGCCCCGTTCAGCAGGCCAGACAAGACCGAGTTGATCGGGATGGTCGTCGGCAGCGCGCGCACCATGTGAGGTGCGTTGAGCAGCAGCGCGTCGCGCTCGCGCAGCGATTCCCAGACGAGATCGAACTCGCCGTTCTCCAGGTAGCGTAGGCCGCCGTGGATCATGCGTGAGGGGGCGGCGCTGCAGCCTGAGCAGAAGTCGTTGCGCTCGACGAGAAGTACCCGCAGGCCCTGCAGCGCCAGTTCGCGATAGACCCCGATGCCGTTGATGCCGCCGCCAACGACGATGACGTCGAACGAGGCGTCGTGGCGGATCAAATCGAGGTTAGCGTCTCTCTGTTCGGGCATGGCATGTCGTTCGCCGTCACGGGTGCGGCGCGGGTCCTTGGTCGTTTCGGGTGGCGGTCAGGCGTCGAGATCTGTCAGATGGCGCGTGGCTGCCTCGCTGATTTTGTGGATGTCGGCGGCTGACAAGCGGATGCGCCCCGCCTTGGCGTTTTCCCGAGCCTGGTCCGGATTGCGCGCACCGCACAGAGAGAATGTGATACCGGGCTGCTGGAGGGTCCAGGCGATGACGATCTGGCCCGGAGTCGCCCGGTGCGCCTCCGCGATCGGGCCGATCCCGCGCATCAGCTGCG
Organism: Mesorhizobium alhagi CCNWXJ12-2; assembly: GCF_000236565.1. Lineage (GTDB taxonomy): Bacteria > Pseudomonadota > Alphaproteobacteria > Rhizobiales > Rhizobiaceae > Allomesorhizobium > Allomesorhizobium alhagi. Next base: position 27,242 of record NZ_AHAM01000292.1, read on the forward strand.
CCACCTTCTCCCGGTTGGCAATCGAGAAACGCGGATTGCCCTTGCGCTGGTCGTCGCCCTCGAACACGCGCTCCGGACCGATGCCGCCGGAGAGCAGCCCCAGCGCCAGGGACGAATAGCTCAGCGTCGACACGCCGTGCGCGGCGCAGGCGGGCAAGAGCGTGGTTTCGATGCCGCGCCTGATCATCGAGTATTCTTCCTGGACGGCGTCGAGCGAACCGGCAGCCACATAGGCTTCGAACTCGTCGAGCGTCAGGTTGCTCGCCCCCATCGAGCGGATCTTGCCCTGCCGCTTCAGGTCTTCCAGCGTCGCCATCGTCTCCGCGATCGGCGTGGTCGGGTCCTGCCAATGCGTGATGTAGTGGTCGATGTAGTCTGTGCCGAGCCGCTTCAGGCTCTGGTCGAGCTCGTGGATGATCGAGTCCCGCCCGAGATGACGATGGACCGGCTGTCCGTCGTAGTCGAAAAAATGGTTGCCCTGGCTTGTGTGCCAGACGAGGCCGCACTTGGTCGCCAGCACCACCTTGTCGCGCCGACCTCGGATCGCCTTGCCGACGATTTCCTCGGCCAGCCCCATGCCGTAGGCCGGGGCGGTGTCGACGAGGCTGATGCCTTCGTCGAGCGAGGCGTGAATCGCCGCGATCGACCGCTGCTCGTCGGTACCGCCCCACATCCAGCCACCGATGGCCCAGGTGCCGAGCCCGATGGCGGACCCCTTGACGCCGGACGAACCGATCTCCCGGACCAGCATTTCATGCGACATTGTGCAAAGGCTCCATGGCTTCCAGCACGTCGCCAGCCGTCTCCTCGTCGATGACGAGAGCATCGAGGAAGCGGCCGTTGAGGGCGGCGCGGATCGGCAGCACCTTTTCCGGACCGGCCGCGACGCCAATCCTGCGAGGGCATCGCGCCAGTTCAGCCGGGTCGAGCGCGACCAGGCGCGAATTCAGCGGATGGTCGGCCACCGTCCCGTCCTCACGTATCAGATGCGCCAGGAACTCGCCGCGTACGCCGCTCTCGATCAGAAGCTCGCGGCTGGTCTTGGTGAGCGGATTGAGATCGTAGTAGCTGGAGCCTGGCGTCACGATTGAGCCGATGCCGACCAGCGCGATCGCGGCCTTGCGTGCGAGGCCGAAGACGTCCCTGATCGAGGCCATCTCCATCAGCATGTCGCGCTGTTCGCGGCTCTCGGCGAAGAGCGGCGCATGCATCAGCAAGGTCCGGCCGCCCAGCCGCTCGGCGAGCCGCGAGGCCAAATGATTGACGTCGGTGTAGAACTTGCCCTGTACGCCGCCGGTCAACGGAACCACGGTCACGTCGAAAGCGCGCTCGGGCATCATGTTCTCGACGACCGCGCTCACGGCCTTGCCGCCGGTGATTGCGATGATGTCACCGTCGCGCAGCGTCTCCAGCAGCATGTTGGCGGCCGCGCGGCCGACCTGCTGCAGCGTCGTGTCGGGGCTGCCCGGGACTGTCGGCGCGACGACGCTGGCCGAAAGCCCGCCGGTCTCGATCAGACGCGTCTCCAGGTCCACCAGCGGCTGGAACGGGCTCTCAATGGCAACCTTGACCATGCCGAGCTTGCGGCCCTGCACGATGAGGCGGTTCACCTTGGACGGCGACAGGTTCATGGCGAGTGCGATTTCGGATTGCTTCATGCCGTCGACGAAGTGCAACACCAACACCGTGTAGATTTGGCGAATCGCCTCGAAGTCTTCTCTATTTTCAGCCATCAAAATGTCCGTTCGCGCCTTTCCCGTCAGTCGCGCCGCTTGTTAAGATAGTGGTCGATCGTCACCGCGGTGAGCAGGATCGATCCACGGATGATGTCCTGCCAGTATACCGAGACGTCGAGAAGTGCGAGAGAGCTCGACACGACGGAAAGCAGGATCGTGCCCAAAATGGCGCCGAAGATCGTGCCGGATCCGCCCGACAGGCTGGCGCCGCCGATCACGGCCGCCGCGATGACGTTGAGCTCCATGCCGAGGCCGAAGGTTGGCTGGGCCGAGCCGAAGCGGGCCATGTAGATGATGCCGGCCACGCCGCACAGCGCCGAGCAGAGCGTGGTCGTCAGGAACACGACCTTCTTCGTACGGATGCCCGAATAGGCCGCCGCCTTCTCGTTGCTGCCGGTGTAGAACACTTTCCGAAACATCGTCGTGCGCCGCAACAGGAAGTCGAAGACGACGACCACGACGACGAAGATGATGATGACCACAGGGATGACGCCGATAGAGCCCTGTCCTATGAACTTGAACTCCGGCGGCAGCGTGTAGAGGCCGATCGGTCGGCCCCCGGTACCGAGCAGGCACAGGCCGCGCGCTATCACCATCACCGCCAGCGACACGATGAAGTGGTGCAGGCCAACGCGGGTGACGAAGAAGCCCATCGCCGCCCCGATGGCGGTGCAAGCGGCGATAGCCATTGCCGACGCCACCCAGGGATCGACTCCGTTGAGAAAAAGCAGCCCAGCGATCACCATCGCCAGCGCCGTGACCGAACCGACGGAGAGGTCGATGCCGCCCGAGATCAGCAGAATAGTCATGCCGACGACCACCACCCCCTCGACCGCGAAGGCCATCGCCATGGCGCGCATGTTGTTCCAGGTCAGGAAATAGGGCGAAGCAAAGGACATCGCTATGAACAGCGCCAGGATGATGAGAACCAGACCCGTCTCGCGCATCCGCAGCAGTCGTCGCAGCATGTCCACGACGCCGCCCGAGGCGTCATGGTGCTTCCCCGAAGGCGTGGTCACGGTGGACATTGTTCCCTCCGCCCTCATGACGCCACCGGCCGCTGTTCGCCGAGCGACGCGAGATACATGATCCTGTCCTCCGTCATCTCGTCGTCCGTCACCTCGCCGGCGATGCGCCCTTCGCGCACCACAAGGACACGGTCGCACACGCCGATCAGTTCGGGGAGTTCCGAGGAGATCACGACGATGCCGACCCCGCTGCGGGCGAGATCGCGCAGGATGCGGTGGATCTCGGCCTTGGCGCCGACATCAACGCCGCGCGTCGGCTCGTCGAGGAAGATCACCTTCGGGCTGACCGAGAGCATCTTTGCAATGGCGACTTTCTGCTGGTTGCCGCCAGACAATGCCGACACCGGCTGCCCGACATGGCCGTAGCGCAGGTTCAGGCGGGCGCCAAGCCGCTCTGCCTGCTCGTTTTCCCGGCCGTCGTCGATGAGGCCCCCGCCGGCGGCGGCAATCTGCTCGACGCAGAGCGCTGACACATTCGCGGCGATCGACATGTCGAGGAACAGGCCGTCGCCCTTGCGATCCTCAGACAGGTAGACAAGGCCCTCCGCGATGCTGTCGGCATAATGCGCTAGCCGCAGCGCGCGCCCGTGCAGCGACACCTCGCCGGTCACCTCGCCCTCCAGCTTGCAGATGCCCTTGACGATCTCGCTGCGGCCCGCCCCGATCAGTCCGGCGAGGCCGAGGATTTCGCCCTTGCGGAGCTCAAACGAAACCTCGCGGAAACGATTGCGCTCCGTCAGGTCGTGCACGTCGAGGATGATCTCGTCGGAACGTTCGCCGACGCTCAGCTTAGGCGGGTAGAGACTGTCTATCACGCGCCCGACCATCGCGCTGACGACCTCGCCAGGCGTCGTGTCCGAGACGTTCATGGTCGTGATGAACTGGCCATCGCGCAGAACGGTGACACGATCGCAATTGTCGAAGATCTCCACCATGCGGTGGGAGATGTAGATGATCGAGATGCCCTGACCGGCCAGCTTATGCATGATCTCGAAGAGGATCTGCGCCTCGCGCTCTGTCAGCGCGGCGGTCGGTTCGTCGAGGATCAGCACGCGGCAGTCGAGCGTGAGGGCTTTGGCGATCTCGACCAACTGCTGCTGCGAGATAGAGAGCGAGCGCACCGGCACGACAGGATCGATGTCGCCGAGGCGGCGCAGGATCTCGCCTGAGCGTCGCTCCAGCCCGCGAAAGTCCATCAGCAGCGCGCGGCTGGAATTGGTCGCAGCCATGAAGATGTTCTCCGCGACCGTTATGTCCGGGCAAAGCGCGATCTCTTGGTGCACGAAGCCGATGCCGAGCGCCTGCGCCCTGGCTGGGGAGGTGATGGTGACGGGATTGCCGTCGAGTCTGATCTCGCCGCTGTCGGGGCGCAGGATGCCGTCGATTATATTCATCAGCGTCGACTTCCCTGCGCCGTTCTCGCCGGCGAGCGCGTGTATCTCGCCCCTGCGCAGTTGGAAATCGACTTCGCGCAGCGCACGAACCGGCCCGAAAGATTTGGATAGCTTGGTGATCTCGAGGATCAGGTCGTCTGCGCCGGCCGTCATCGATTCTGTTCCATGAAGAATGTGTGGCTTACGATGCCCGCGCCGGGTGGCGTGGCGCGGGCATCGTCGTAGCGGTCCGCCGCGCTCAGCTCGGATCGCGTCCTTCCATGTATTTGTTCAGGTCGAAGGAATCGGCGTTGTCCTTGGTGATGACCGCGAACCCGTTGTCGATGAACGGCACCTGCATCGGGTTGTAGCCCGAGACTTTGTAGTCGTTGAACGGGTCGAACATATCCGGATGTGCAGCCAGGAAAGCGGCAATGAAACCCATGAAGCCCTGGACCCCCTGGTTGGGGTTGAGCGACATATGGACATTGCCTGCCTTGATGTGCTCCAGGGTCGCCGGCGTCACGTCGGCGTGGATGATCAGAACCTTGGCCTTCGCCTCGAGCACCGCTGAGACCGCGCCCTCGGCTGAACCAGCCTCCGGTATCCACATCGCCTTCAAATTCGGGTTGGCCTGCAGGATCGAGGCAGTCGCCCGATTGGCGGCATTGCTGTCCTGGTTGGTGGCCTGGCGGCCGACCAGCTTCATGTTCGGATAGTTCTTCTCCATATACGCGATGAGCGCCGTGACGCGGAGGTCGTGGTTGCTCTGGCCGGGGTTTTCCAGGACGGCATATTCGGCGCTGTCACCGACCTGCTTGACGATCTCCTCGGCCGCGAACTTGGCCTCGGCAAGATTGTCCGAGGTGATGTAGGCGGTGCGCTTGGAGTTGGGCGAGTCGGCCGCAAACGTCACCACGTCGACGCCGCTCTCGATAGCGCGGTTGATCGGCTCGATGAACGGATCCGATTGCATCGGATGAAGCAGGATGCCGGCCGGGTTCTTGACCAGATCCTGTTCGAACGAGGCGATCTGCTTCGTGATGTCGTAGTCGGGCGTACCCGAAAATGCCGTCTCACAGCCCATCGCCTCGGCCGCCTGCTTGAAGCCCTGGTACACCGGCACCCAGTAGGGATGGGCCGAAACCATGACGTTCATGATGTAGGTTTCGCCCGGTTCGCACTGGAATTTGCTCTGGGCGGATGCGTCCCCCGCCGAGACGAGGGCAAGGGTCATCGTCGCCGCGGCCAAAGGCCGGGCCAGTCCAAAATTCTTCTTCATGGTCTCCTCCGCGTTGTCTCCCGCAATGCCGGCAGCATCATGGGGGGTCTGCAAGAAATTTCACCTGGCGAAATTTCTCGCGATACTGCTGATGTGCCAGCGAGCGAGGAGCATGTCAAGCGAAATGCATGAAAATTCGATACGTGAAATTTCTTGCACTATGGGGGCGCGCAGACCCGACGACGCAACCAAGTCGAACAGGAACGTCCAAAGGCTGGTCAGCTGGACCAAATGCGCGCTGCGCAAGCTCACCGAGCCCTTTCCGGTCGGTGAGCCGCTCCCTGCCCTGTCAACGCTTTTTGCGCCAGTTTTTAACGATTTGTGGGTTCTTCACGGATGCGGCGTCGAGGGAAACTCTGCCTCTTTCCCGATGGATCAGCCTTTGTCGGATGTCTCGTGCTCATAGAGCTCGTCCATGCTCAAAGATGCCAGCTTGGCCAATGATGCCGCGCTCTTTATTCGGCCGCCGCCAAGGACAACGACATCATCGCAGAACGAAATCGTGCTGCGATGATGGCTGATGACGATCGTCGTGCGACGGTTCGCCCTCAACTTGAGTGTTTCGACGATCGCGGCTTCGGAGAGTCCATCCACGGCATTGGTAGCCTCGTCCAGGATGAGGATATCGGGATCGCGCGCCAGAGCCCTGGCGAGGGCGATCCGCTGCCGTTGTCCGGCCGAGAGGTTGACGCCTCGGTAGCCGACGATTGTTTGGTATCCCTGAGGCAGATTCATGATGAATTCGTCGGCCTCGGCCATTTTTGCGGCGCGCTGCGCGTCAATGACCGTCGCCAGGTCAGAACCGTATGCGATGTTGTCCAAGATGGTGCCATCGACGAGCTCCAGATCCTGGCTGGCCAGCGCGATGCGGCTTCGCCACTGGGTTGGGTCAATCTCGTTCAGCGGCATGTCATCGACGAGGATCACACCTGCGTCCGGTTCCACAAACCGGCATAGAAGGTTGACGATTGTGGTCTTGCCTGCGCCCGATCGGCCGATGATTGCGGTGGAGCGGCCGCCGCGGATTTCAAAGCTCGCCGAGCGCAATACCGCCGCGCCGGAATCCGAACCGGGATACCTGAATGTCACGTCGTCAAATTTCATTTGCCGCGAAAGGCCGTGAAAGGCTGCGGCGCCTTGGGGCGGTTGCGGCTTGTCGGACGGATCCAGCAGCCATCGCACCTCCTCGAGCGACCCGCTCCATCCTTGAAGCTGGCTCCAGGACATCTGCAGGGCACGCATATGCGGTTGCAATCTGTAGAGCAGAACCACGAAGGCGACGATGACCGGAAAGCTGACGCCGGCATGCCATGCCCCCACAACCGCGCCCAGGAAGAGAACTGCATGGAGCACCTCGGTGAGCGGCGGCAATGCCCCCTGGCGCACCTGCAGGACGAGCCCCGCCCTTCGAACGGCATCCGATGCGGCATCAAATACAGCCTGTTCCTTTGCTTCCTGCCCGAAAATGCGGATAAGCCGTCCCGCGTGCACAAGGTGAAGCATGCGCGAGGCAAGCTCGCTGTTGCGCGAGGTGACGCTGCGGCTGGGCGCCTTCAAGCTCGCGGAGAGCGCTGCATGCGCCAACTGTACCAAGGCCAAGCCGAGGGCCACCAGCAACGTCATCTCCCAGGACAGGAAGACAAGGAAAGCCAGCAAAATGACGGCGGCCGACATATTGACCATGGCGGCCAGGGCCGTCTGGATTGCGTCCGACGCACGCCAGGACTCGTTGGAGATGATGTTCAGCAGCCGTCCGGGGCTCTGCTGAAGGAAAAACGGAAATCCAACCTTCAGGAGTTGTTCCGACAGCGCGCTTCGTATGGAATGGCTCGCCTTGCCATAAATGAAGGTGGTGAGGACTGTGTTTGAGAACGCCAGGACATTCTTCAATGTGATCAGGGCGAGGATGATGGCGGAAATGAACAGCAGCCTCTGCCCTTCGCCCAGACCCGAACCGACCTGCTGGAATGCCGCGGAGATGCCGCCCATGTCGGGGGTATCCCCTTGGCCGGCGATGATGCTCAGCATGGGGATGATCAGGCCGATGCCGACGCCTTCGAGTGCGGCACTGGTAAGGCCGAGAATGACCACGACCGGAAGCAGGCGCAGTTGCGGTCCCAGCGCTTTACGGAGCGTCGGCAGTCCTGGCAATTTGGGCCGTAGCATGACGTATCTCGCCTTCTAGGTCGTTGCTTGTTGGGGCTGCCGCACTTCGCCATGCGGCGCGGGCTTCGTCAGCGACAGGCGCGTATACTGAGCCGCTCCCAGCAGGTTCATGAATACGATCGGCCAGTGAGACAGACGCAGTTCGGGATCGAATGGCGGCCCGCCGACAAGCTCCCGGCATGCCGATTTCACCGCCCAATAGAAATGGCGCAGCAGCCAGGGCGCGTGTCGAATGTGCTTCAGGTAGAGCCCGCCATTGCCGAAGCTGTAGTTCCGGTGGAGCCCATCGACTTCCCGGCGAAGACCACGCCCGTGATGGTGGAACACCGTCATGTCGGGCACGTATTCGACGGGAATCCCCAGCAGGAATGCGCGCACCAGATAGTCAGTGTCCTCCGCCGAGCGCAGAGGTCCTCCAACGCCGAACCGTTCGTCGAAACGGCCCACCTTGATGGCTACTTCGCGTGTCATCGTCATGTTGCAGCCAAGCACAAAGCCACCCGGAGGCATGGCCCGCTCAAGTCGCGCGCGTGTTGGCGAACGCTTTATCGTGAACGGCAGATCTTCCGAATTTCCAAGCTCGACGCGGCCGCCCCTGATGCAGGGCTCGCCAGTTGCGTAGTGCCGGTCCAGGTCGCGAAGATAGTTGCGATGGACTTCGCAATCGTCGTCGATGAATATCAAGACCTGGCCCCGCGCTCGCTCAAGTCCGGCATTGCGTGCGGCCGAGAGTCCAGGCCTTGGCTCACAAACGATCGTTATCGCAAGGTTCGACCTTTCGGCGATGCGCGCAAGGCGCTGCAGGCTGTCGTCAGTGGAGCCATTGTCGACCACCACGAGTTCCGCTGGACAGGCTGCATAGGATTGGCAGGCAATCTGGATGGATTTGATGCATGCCTCCAACGCGGCCGCCCGGTTGCGTGTGCAAACGATGAAGCTTGCCCGAGGTGGGGCCGCCTGCCCGGCGACCGCGGGATCAGCAATGGCAGTCATTTGCAGGACCGAGCCGCCTGTCGGGTTGCTGGATCGGGACATGCTAGGTCGACCGTTGGTGTTGCAGAATGGCTGACGCCGGGATCGATTGCCAATGTCGCGCTATTGCGTCGAAACGCTTGTTTGCCGCGATTGAAAGGCGGCTCAGCTGCGGCGCCAAAGCGCCGACGCGCAGCCCGTAGCGTTCACGCCGGCGGATCTTTCCCCACTTGGCCGTTCGGTTCAGGAATTCATGCGTGAGCTGCGGCTGCTGCTCGTCTCCTATCATCTGGTAAAGGAAATAGAAGAGATTGAGAGCGCCTTCCTCATAACTTGGCCTCGTTTCGGGCGGTTGGGCGGAAATGCTCTCTCCAAGCGCGAGAATGGTCCTGGCTGCGCTCCGAACCGTGTCCATGGTTACGGCTTTGCCGATGTCGAGCAGCACGCCGGCGTCGGCGACCAGCGCTTCTCTGGTCAGGTTCTCGACGACAATTTTCAGGTGCGTCCGGCGCATCGGGCGCTTGTGCTTGTTGGTGACGCTCTCGTCGTGGACGCGGTAAGCAAGCAGGCTGTCGGCGATCATTGCCGCCTCGAACCGCTCGGTAATTCGCCTGAAAAGATCAAAGTCCTCCGCATGGACGTAGCTTGCATCGTAGAAGAGTACGTCCTGTGGGATGACCCGCCGGTTATAGACGACTGTGGGATGGATGAAGATCGTGAAGAAATTCGACAATATGCGCAGGCTGCATTGCCAATAGATCGGATCGGGGGCGCCGCTCAGAATGCGACGGCCCAGAAGCCTGTCGACGCCCGTGCTGCAAATGGCAAGCTGCGGCTGCTGGTCGAATAACGCCACTTGCCGGGAAAGGCGTGTTGGATAGGCAATGTCGTCCGCGTCCATCCTGGCAATGAGATCGCCGCGCGCCATTGCGAGCCCCTCATTCAGGGTCGCGATGAGCCCGCGGTTCTCACGCGAGACGAGGGTGATACGATCGTCGGTCTTGCGGTACCGCTCCAGGATTGCGAGCGAATTGTCCGTCGATCCGTCATCGATGGCGATGAGTTCCAGGTGCGGGCAGTCCTGGCGCAGAATGCTCTCGATGGCTGCGATGAGGTAGCGTTCGGCGTTGTAGACCGGGAGCAATACGGAGACCAAATGAGGGGACATTGTCGGGCTCGGACCAGTTCAGTGGATGTTTGAAACCCGAACTTCTCGACGGCTGTCAGCCGGCTCGAGGAGGGACGTTGATTTTCCAGCGCTCGCGCCTTGTGCAAGCCATCCAGCGGAGCGAGGCGCTCTGGCAGGAACTATGGGGGCGGCTTTGTTCTGGGGTGAGAGGACGTAGGGGAAATAGCGTTTCAGGCCGTTGATGGGCCTCTCGAAGAACAGCCACGAAATCAAGGCAACGATCAGCGTGGCAGTTCCGGCAACCAGAAGCCTGCCCGCGCCCTGGCTGGAGACATTGACCGGAATCCAGGGCTGGGCCTTTACCACCAGCGACAGGGCAATCGGATGGAACAAGTAGACGCCGTAGCTGACGCGTCCAAACCCGGTCAGCAGCGGGGATTCGGCCAGCCTGCCAACGGAACCGCCAATTCCGGACGAACAGCAGCCGACCAGCATTACCAGCGGCAGCAGCGGAAGAACTTCCGACGCGATCCAAAGCGCCCACGCCTGCTGCGGCGTAACCGATGAGGGAGCAAGCCAGTGAGCAGCCAGGAACGCGCTGGCGAGCGGCATCCAGCCCAGCCTCATCCAAAGTGGCCAGATCGCGCTTCTCGCTCGATAGGCGGCGAGCAGAGCGCCGGCTGCAAGTGCGTCCATGGAGGCAGGCGGGAGCAGGTCGCGCGCGACAGAGGGCGTGCCCGTGATCGGCCAGTAGAAGCGGTAGGCCAGGGAAAAGGCGATGACGCCTACGCAAATGCGTTCGATCGACTGGCGCGGCGCATACAGGATGACGAGCGGCCAGATGATGTAGAACTGCTCCTCGATGCTGAGGCTCCAGGTATGGCACAGAACCCACGGGTCCCAGGCGTCGCGCAGCGCATACCAGTAGTTGGACAGATAAAGGGCGTGCCAGGTCAGTACGACGCGGGACTGCTCAAGGCCGGCCAGCCAGACGAAAGCCAACACTGCAAAATAAGGCGGAAAAATCCGCAGGGCACGGCGCGAATAGAATGCCTTGAGCGCGGTAGCGGGCTTGAACTCCCCGGCCGATCGAGCCTCCAGCAGCAGACGCGTGATCAGGAAGCCGCTGAGGATGAAAAACAGGCGTACGCCGAGGTGGCCCCAGTTCGAGCCGTCCGAGTCGAAAAAATGCGCATACAGCACCATCGACACCGCAAGCGCCCGCAGCGCGTCGAGCTGGCGATCCCGCGCATGCAACATCGACTTGCCGCCTTCGGCGCTAGGCATCGCGATCAAACACCCGCCGGACCGGCCTGAAAGCTCGAAAACAGCAAATTTGACGCACAATTCATCAACTGCCCCTTTAGCAGACAAAGCATCCCAACAGCTAACATCCCCCTGAACTCCGATATTGATTACAGTGGGAAATATGGCGCGCCTTAGGCAGGATTTACCGGGATTGCGTCTCTCTGGTAATATTTTGTAACATCAGGAAATGACCCCTTATTGTGATTTTGCAGGCAAAAGAGCCTCCAAAATAGATTTCAAATTACTGAAATCTACTTCCGATCCGCTGGATTGTATTTGGCAGATAAACTCATCGCGGTTTGAGTGTAATGCGGCCCGATAAGCGAAAGAGAACGCGAATGGGTCATCAATTTCGAGGGCTAAATTGCAAGCGGTACTCTCCAGCACTCGCATGAAGCGAGAAGCAGGTCTCGCCGGATGTTTCGGGCCCACTACACTTCGTCCACGCCCAATATTCCGCGGCGCACGGTCACGAATAAACGTCAAACGAGGAGATTTGACCCCGATTGGCACATTCCAAAGTCGGACTGCAAAGGACGCCTTTGCCCGGGTTGTTGCCACTCGCATCGTCTACTAGGCGAGCCATACTCCACCAATGCCTAAATCTCCCAGCTTTCGGGAATCCTTTCTACTCCCGTCGCCTCGCGCTCACTTCCGCACGCGTCTCAAACCGGCTCTGTTGGTTTCAAGATGAAGCTGACGTGATGGCCGCAGCGCGATGTCTCGCGCCCATTGGGTTGTGATGCGGCAAAGGAGCTGTTTACTATGGCGCCGCCGCTTCCATCACCATCGCCATTTCGCTTTCCTCGAGCCGGACCTGTGCAGCGATCAAAAACGCTCGAGAAACAGGCCAGTTTGCCGATCGACTCCTGATAATCGAGCGGGCGATACTCCATGACAATGCGACGGGATGTAGCCTCTTCCGTCACCACGGCCAACAGTGCGTTCGCATACACATTCCAGACCAACCGAACCGCACTCAGCAATGAACGGACAACTCCGCTCTTTCGAGCGGATCGATCCTGATAAGAATGGTGGCGGTTGTGCCCAGCCCCTCACCACGATGTGGAAGCGATTTACGTCCGGTTCGCGCGCTTCAGATATAGTCGATCCTGCTGAGATTGAGGACGGGAAAGGACGGCGAAATCAGCAACCAGTTTCTTCCAGCTCGTTCAGATTTCCAGCAAGAGAAACCCAATGAACCCACTGCGACCGCAGGGATTCAGCCGACGCAATACGCAGAAGTCCACGTTTCGGTTAGGGGCTGGGCGGTCGCGCGCCACCATTTCTTGCTCTTCTTACGTGAATTACCTATTATAGGTACTTCAAAAGGAAGTAGGCGATGAAGCAATTCACATTCTCGGACATGAATCGCGTGTCTGGCGAAATCCTCGAAACGGCATTGATCGAGCCGGTGGCCCTGACCAAGCGCGGCAAGGAAAAGCTCGTCATCCTGTCGGCTGCTCAGTACCACCAACTCGTCGGCCAGCCGCATTCGGTCGCCTATACGCTCGAGGACGCACCAGATGAAGTCCGCAAGGAACTCATGACTGGACTGGATGCAATAATTTCCGGCGACACGCCCGATGCTTAAAGCCGGCGATCTGCTCCGATATTGCTACCTATGGGCGCGGGAAGCAGACGCCGGCGAGGAATCCGGACGCAAGGCGAGGCCGGTTTGCATCGTTGTCCGGACGCCAGCAACGCCCGCAGCCTTGTTTCTCTTTCCGCTGACTTCGCAAAAACCCGACCGGTCGCGCCCGCATCTCGCCATCAGCGAAATCGAATGCCGCCGCGGCGGCCTCGACTATCCGTCATGGCTGATCCTGGACGAATTTAACCGGGTGCAGGTCGATGAAGCCTATGATCTGGTGACGACGAAGCCGATCGGCGCATTCAGTCCCGCATTTGTCCGCAAGATTGCTGGCGTGATCAAAGAGACGGCGGCGCAGCGTCGATTGCGCAGCATCCTTCGCAAATAGCCGGACTGATTTTCTTGGCAGGCCTCCCCTCGCACTCCCCTCCCCGACCACGGCCGCCGCTCCGTTTCATGATGCAGGCCACCTCAGCCTGTCGTCATTGTCGGCAAGTCGAACGCCGTAGCCAGGTCGTGGACCACTCCAGCGAGAAGGCGACGGAGAACCGGCCTGCGGCCGGTTGGCGATTTGCCGATTGATGATGCTGATAAGCGACAGGGGCTGATCAGCTGGGGCAGATATCCCCGACGGCTGTCCAAGCCAAGGTTCTGGCAGGCGACCCGCATCGACGGGCAGAATACCCGTCGATGATCTCAAGCCGGCCCCGGCGCGTAAACCGGCCAATTGCAAGAACGATTCAGCGCCCATCGTTGCGTCAAGTCTCGGCCTGCCGCGGCGGCGTCCCTTCCGCCATTTCAGTTTCCTCCCGGCTGAGACCGCCCGGCCGGAGTTTGAACAGGATCAGGAGCGGCCCGGCGACAAAGATGGATGAATAGGTCCCGGCGAGGATGCCAAAGATCATCGCGACCGTGAAGGACTGAATGACCTCGCCGCCCCAGATGGAAAGCGCCGCAAGTGCAAACAGTGTTGTCACACCGGTCAGAACCGTACGCGCCAGCGTCTGGTTCATCGACAGGTCGAGCAGCTCAGGGATCGCCATCCTTTTGTATCGACGCAAATTCTCACGCACGCGGTCATAGACGACAACCGTATCGTTGATGGAGTAGCCGACGATCGTCAGGATCGCGGCTATCGAGGTCAGGTTGAATTCGATGCCCGCGACGACATAGAAGCCGATCATCAGGATCACGTCGTGGAATGTCGAGATGATGGCGCCGAGTGCGAACTGCCACTCGAACCTGATCCAGATGTAGACGAGCATAGCCAGCAACGAGGCGAGCACGCCCATTGTGCCGTTGAACGCGAGTTCCGAGGATACCGTGGGACCGACAACCTCGATGCGGCGGAACTCGTAGTCGGACTCGAGCGCGCTCCTAACCTTTTCGACGGCGGACTGCTCGGCAATGTCGCCACCCTCCTGAGAGCCGATGCGGATCAGCACCTCCCGCGCCGACCCGAACTCCTGCACCTGTACCTCGCCCAGTTCGAGAGCGGTTAGCCGGTCGCGGATGTCCCCGATGTCGGCCTGCCCGCCCTTTGCCCGCACTTCAATGCTCGAACCGCCGCGGAAGTCGATGCCGTAGTTCATGTCGACCGTGAAGAACAGCGCTGCCGAAGCGATCGACAGCAGCAGGGACAGTGTGAAGGCGTACTTTCGGAATGCCATGAATGGCACGCGCGTGTCGTCAGGCACCAGGCGCACGACACCGCTGGGTATGGCTTTCGGGCGCTGTCGGCGAAGCCAGAATGCGACCAGCCAGCGTGTCAGCGTGAAGGCTGTGAACACAGTGGTGACGATGCCGATGGCGAGTGTCACAGCAAAACCCTTGATCGGGCCCGAGCCGAGGAAGAACAGGATGATAGCGGCAATCAGCGTCGTCACATTTGCATCGACGACGGTCGCCAGCGCCTGTTTGAACCCGGAATCCATCGACTGTACGATAGACCGTCCTTGGCGGCTTTCTTCGCGAACCCGCTCAAAGATGATCACGTTGGAATCGACCGCCATACCCATGGTCAGCACGATTCCGGCGATGCCAGGCAGCGTCAGCGTCGCGCCGAGAATGGACAGGACGGCGATGATCAGTGCAACGTTGGCCAGGAGCGCGATATTCGCGATCAGCCCCAGTCGTCCATAGGCGAACAGCATGAAGCCGACGACGAGGAACCCGGCGATGATCGACGCGAACTGGCCCGCCTGGATCGAGTCGCTACCGAGGCTCGGACCGACGGTGCGCTCCTCGACGATGGTGAGGTCGGCAGGCAGAGCGCCAGCGCGCAGCAGGACCGCGAGGTCGTTCGCGCTCTGCACCGTGAAACTGCCGGAAATCTGCCCGGTTCCGCCCAGTATCGGCTCGCGGATCTGGGGTGCGGAGATCACCTCGTCATCAAGGATGATGGCGAACAGCCGTCCGACATTGGTCTGCGTGGCCTGACCGAAGCGGGTGGCCCCACGGTTGTCGAAGCGGAACGAGACAACAGGCTCGTTCGTGCGCTGGTCGAAGGTCGCCTGCGCGTCGACGAGATTCTCGCCGGAGACGATGATGCGGTTCTCGATCAAATAGGGAACCGGAGGATCGTCCGTTGAATACATCACCGTCGAGCCCGCCGGCGGGCGGCCGGAGATCGCCTCCTCGACCGGCATCGACTGGTCGACCATCTGGAAGGTCAGTTTGGCGGTCTGGCCGAGTATATCCTTCAGTCGCTGCGGATCCTGAAGGCCTGGCACCTGGACCAGGATGCGGTCCGATCCCTGGCGCTGGATGACCGGCTCGGTCGTGCCGAGCTCGTTGACACGTCGACCCACCACCTCGATCGATTGAGTCAGTGCTGCGGCGACGCGATAGTCGAGGCCCGCTTCGGTCGGGGTGATGCGCAGCAGGCCCGGTTCCGGCTCGGCCATCTCCATCTCGATCACGGAGCCAGCGGTAAAGAGGCCTGTCGAGATCGGCTGCGTCAGGCTTTCGAGCGCGCTCTTCGCTGCTTCGATCTGACCTTGGTCGCGGATGCGAACCTGGACATAATTGCTGGCGCCGGTAAGCCCAGTATAACCAATCTGGGCATCGCGCAGCGATGTGCGGATCTCGTCACGCGCCGATTCCAGGCGCTCATTGGCGAGGTCCTGCCGGTCGATCTGAAGCAGGATGTGCGAGCCGCCCTGCAGGTCCAGTCCCAGCGTCAACTGCTGCTTTGGCAGCCAATTCGGCAGCGACGCCAGAGTGGAGGCGGGAACCAGGTTCGGGGCTGCGTACAGGACGCCAGCCAGGACTGTCAGCCAGATGAGAATCGTCTTCCAGCGCGAAAAATGCAGCATATTCTTGTCCCTCAGCCCATATCGGGCGGGAAAACCGCCTCCGATAGGTGCTTGGCGTTCCGATCGGCGAACTCGACAAGAGCCCGAACGGAACGCGATGTGAAGTTTTTGGGAGTCGAGAGCCGCGTCGCGCGGCCAAGGTCATGCCGTGAGAAGTGGCGGGGCACGCGCATCGAAGGCGCGGGTAAGCGGCAGTTTCGGCCAGGCTTCAGGACATAAACCGACGGGTGCTCCTGACGCGGCTTCGAGCGACAGAAGCGAATTTGGAAGAATGGCAAATGACTTGCCGTCGCCCTCAACGACAGGTGCGTATGCGCCCGTCTTGAAGCGGGAAGTCTCGGCAGCGACATGGCGCACTATGTCGCGGACAAGGATGGTCGGGTGTGCGACGGGGTTGGGCGCGGCAAGCGTCATCTGCCCTTTGGCAAAATCCTGTCCGGCCTGGACGGCCGTTGCCGCAGGAATGGTCCACATCAGGACGAGGAACGAAGCGAGCAGCCGCAGGCCAGCACCGACGCTGAGCAAAACGCGGGGCCTTATGCTATCCTGTCTTCGACCGTGCTGTCTCATCTCACCAGATGCGGTTCTGCATACACTGGGAATAAATACACATTCGCCCTTCGTTGGCCGCGCAAGCGGAAAACTGCTCGCTTAGGTATTTAACTATAGCACTTGCATTGCGAATTGAAGCGCACGATTCACGTCCTCAAAGTGATGCACTGCTGCGGGCTTTTCCAGGCCCGCCTAGCTCAGGTACAATGAAGCTATGCCGTTGTCAGATCCTATGAGCGGCAGCCGGCTTGTTCGGATGCGCACCTGTCTATGGCCGGTCATTCATCGCCATCAACCAGAGAGCCTACCACCGCTTGTTCGTTACGCTCGCGCAAGGAATACCTCCGGATCGGAGCAGCCACCGTTTGTCCTGCGCAACCAGATGAACCGGTTGCGGATTGGTTTCTCCCAAGCCGCCGCGCTATACGTTAGGATCGATCGACGCCACACCAAGGGATTTTCATGGAACGCCTTCTCGTTTCCTCCGATCTCTCTGAACGGCCGCGCCGCGATCTTCGGCGCGCCTTGTCGCTCTGCAACCAGTCCGATACCGATCGCAAATCTTCAGGCTTTAATGATGGCAAGACTGAAGGGACTGCGCTCCCGGATGGATAGACGGCAACAGATATTGTGGAGTTACGCCGCAATTATAAGGCGTGGAGCGATCCTCGGCGGAGCGGTGTTTCTGTTGCTGACCGATGACCCCAATTTTAATTTTCAGCTTAACATCATCTCATACGTCGTCGCGCTGTTGTGGAGCTACTACAACGGTACATTTGCTTGCGGCAGATTGTCAGTCGCTTGGCTGGAAGGTCTTATCGTGCACATGATTGGCGTCGTAACTGGTAACCTGCTGATACTGATTTTCGGCAGCCCACTGACGGCAGCCTAGGTTTCGTTGCTTGGGTTGGCCCTCGTCAATGCATAGGCGACCGACACCAGCTACCGAAGTGTCACCTGCGCCTACGGATATGGGATTTGAATCCTTTTCCATGAACGCGAAGCCGCGAAGCGAACCGTTCTGCCTGCGGACGGCCTCCAAGGGGAGCAACTTGTCACACGATTCCATACGTCGTGTGGTCGACCGACGGTTTCCAGACACTGTTGGTCGGATGACCGACGAGCCGTCAGCGCCAGTATCCAGTACATGCCGTGCATGGGTTTCAAACCTCATCTCTCGCCAGCGGCTGTGGAGATCGTAAGGTCAGGCATCGACCTTTCTGGAAAAGCCAACATCTTTCCCATAAGAGGGCACCAAGTCCGCTGTCATGGCAGGCTTTTGGGCAAATGCCCAAATGGGTCGTGGGGGCTAAAAGCCGTGCAAGGATCTGCCATTCGCGCCGCAATCCATGTCGCAGCGGTTTTTGGTATTTACCTTTCGATCGCCATGCTCGTTCCGGCGCTGTTTGATCTTTATGTGGGACATCCAGACTGGCGGGTCTTTGCATTTTCGGCCTTCTTCATGGGAGGTCTTTGCATGGGTATCGCACTGGCCACGCATGGCCCGCCGCCGGTGATCTCGCCACGTCTGGCGCTGCTCGTGGTCAACCTGCTGTGGTTCACGATGTGCATAGCGGGTGCCGTCCCATTCATAGCTTCGTCACTCCAGATGACTGTGGCTGACGCGTTTTTCGAATCCGTCTCGGGCGTAACGGCCACCGGAGCTACTGTCTTGACCGGCCTCGACGGTTTGGGGCCGGGACTGCTGCTCTGGCGCTCGATCCTGCAGTGGATCGGCGGCCTCGGCGTCATCGCCCTGGGGCTCTTCATCCTGCCCTTCCTCAACATCGGCGGTGTGTCATACTTCAGCATCGAATCTTCCGATATTTCGGAACGGCCCTTCGAACGATTCTCGACCTTCGTGCTGAGCTTGCTTTCCATTTACACAGCCCTGACGCTGGCCTGCGGCATCGCCTACGGGTTGGCGGGAATGAGCGGCTTCGATGCGCTCAATCATGCGCTGACGACCATCGCCACCGCTGGTTTTTCCACACATGACGCCTCGATGGGCTTCTATGCAGACAAGCCAGCCATTCTTTGGGTCGGCACAGTCTTCATGTTCATAGGCGCCTTGCCGTTCTCAATTCTGATCCTGTTTGCCATACGCGGGCGGCTCGACGCTCTGGGCGACCCGCAAATCCGGGTTTTTGCGGGCTACTGTGTTGTTTTCGTCATTGCAGTGACCGCTTATCTTCGGGTCTCCGCAGGCGTGCCGCTCTCCGAGGCTTTCACGCATTCAGCCTTCAATTTCGTGTCGATAATTACCACGACCGGTTATGCGTCCAGTGACTATACGCTCTGGGGGCCGTTCGCCATCGCCTGCGCGTTCGCCGCAACCTTCCTTGGGGGGTGCTCAGGCTCGACCACCGGCGGCATCAAGGCCTTCCGTTTCCTGATTATGTTCGAACTGTTCGCCAACCGTATGCGTAGCCTTGTCTACCCACACACCGTCCTGACCGTTCGGTATGGCGATCGGCCTGTCGACGCTGCTATGCAAAGCGCGGTGGTCCTGTTCATCTCATCCTTCATCGTGATCTGGGTGATCGGGACGATCCTCCTCGCCGCTACCGGAATGGACCTATTGTCGTCACTTTCTGGAGCGCTTACGGCAATCACCAATGTCGGTCCGGGTCTGGGCGACTTCATTGGCCCAGCCGGCAACTTTACGGCCGTGCCTGAGGCCGCGAAGTGGATACTCTCGTTTCTGATGCTCCTCGGACGCCTGGAGATCATCGCTGTGCTGGTCATCTTCACGCCCGTGTTTTGGCGGCGGTGACCGCGATATGGTGTGCTTCGCTAAAGTGATCTGCTTGTCAGCGGAAATCGCGGCCTTTTCGAACCGGTAGAGGATCAGGCCAAAGCCACGCCCGCCATCGAGTCGGCGGCCCATCGCGGCAAGACCGCGGTGATCTACGGACACACGCCGGTCTTGTCAGCCGAGTGGGTGAAAAACACCTTCTGCATCGACACCGGCTGTGTGTTCGGTGGCAAGCTGACGGCCCGACGCTGGCCGGACGCGGCCATCCTTAGTGGGGAGCAATCGCTCGCTATCGGGGCGGTCATCGCCAATGTAGACCTCGCCGTTGCACAGCCCTATGTCAATTCTTGCCGCATGTGCACGCGCTGCAAGTGGCGCATTGGTCAATCTTCATGTGGAGGATTGTCGTGGCAACTGTGATCGAAGGCAAAAAGACCCACGACCTGGTAAGCCTGATCTTGGCGGCATGCCTGTTTGTCTCTCCCTGGCTATTCGGCTTTGCGGATGAAACGATGCCCGCATGGAATTCCTGGATCGTCGGCATCGCGCTCGGCACTTTGGCGGTGGCCCTGCGCTTGGCGTTCGCCGAATGGCAGGAATGGGCCAGCTTGGCGCTCGGCCTATGGTTGTTTGCCTCGCCCTGGGTCCTCGACTTTGGCGGCAATACGAATGCGCTCTGGACTCACTTGGGTTTAGGCGTGCTCTCCGCTGCCCTGTCGGCTTGGGCAATCCTGGACAACCGCGATCAACCAGGCCCGCATGCGTGAACGCCGAGAAGAGCAGCGCCGACGGCACCAAGATGCTCGCCCCATGATCGCTGATGGCGGCGTCTGCATCACCCGCCCGCAGACAGGCAGCTTGCATTCCCTGACACCGTTTTTTTCGCTAGGCCCCGGTGCTGCTCTTTGGTCGAGTTGACGTGCGGATCGCTCGGCGCACCCGGCCCTCCTTCTCAGGCCCTTGCAGGGCGCGGCGAAACTCGTCGCGCTTCTCGTGAATGGAGGCGATCACCAAACCCATGGGAACGCCGAGATTGACGAGCAGGGCTTCCGACAGCTGCAAGCTCGCCTCGATCGTCTCGGGCACGGCGTCCGTGACGTTCAGGCCGTAGAGTTTGGCTGCATGCTCAGCGTCACGCGCGCGCGCCACGATGATGAGGTCGGGCCGTTCGGCACGCGCCGCTGTCACGACCGACTCGACCGCAACCGGGCTGTCCATCGTCACGACCAATGCGCGAGCGGAAGCAATGCCACAGCGGCGGAGCAGTTCGGGATTGGTTGCATCGCCGTAGAAGATCGGCTTGCCAAGTTGCCGCTCGCGGGCGACGAGCGCCGCATCGCTATCGAGGGCGACATAGGACACATGATGCCGGGCAAGCATCTCGCGCACCAGATCTCCGACGCGGCCACATCCGACAATGATCACCCGCGGCGGACCTTCGAGCGCCGCAGGAGCGAGCGCCGTTTTGGCGGCCTTGGTGGCGCTTTCCCCGTCCAAGTCGGTGATCTGCTTGGCTGCGGACGTTGCGGCGTCGTCGAAGGGATACAGGACGAGGTCGACGCCGCCGCCATCCTGAAGGCGGCGGGCTTCCTCGTCGGTGCGCGCGGTGATAGCGATGCGCCCGCCAAAGCGGTGAGTCCGGATCGCGGCGAGCAGTCCGCTGCGCGGGTTGGTCTCCGTCAGGAGGATCGTCCCGTACGGCAGCGAGAGCACGACCCAACGCGCCTGAGTCAGCGGTAGCTCGGCCCAGAATTCCTGCTCGCTCACGTCGCCGTAGCGGACCTGGTACCCTTCGCGTGAGAAGCGTCTGATCGTCTGCGGGTCGAGGTCGACGCCGAGCACGTTGTAGCCGGCGTCCTCAAGGCGCCGCAGGAGCTGGCTGCCGAAGCGGCCGAGGCCGAAGATGATGACGTCGACGGTCGGCTTGTCTTCGTAGTTGTCGGCGGCCGCCTCCCGCCACGACCCAAAATCGAACGGCCGCAGCAGCGGCCTGAACCAGGCGTAGAGCTGCTGGGAGTATGTGATCATGTAGACCGACAAGGCGATCGTCACGAGTCCGACCAGGGTGACCAGCCCGACGGCAGACTGACCGACATGACCGAGGCTGAGCCCCATGGCCATGAAGATGAGCGAGAACTCGGAAATCTGCGCGACCGTGAGACCGGCGAGGAATCCGGTGCGTGCGCGATAGCCCATCCAGGCCATGATGAGGAGGACGATGAACGGATTGCCGATCAGCACAAACAAGGAAAAGACGATGGCACGCACAAAATCCTGGCCCAGTGTGGACAGGTCGAGCGTGGCGCCGATCGACAGGAAAAAGAACAGCAGCAGGAAATCCCTCAGCGCGGCCAGGCGCGCCGAGACCATGTCGCGGTAGGGAGTGGAGCCGATCGAGACGCCGGCGGCGAGGCCACCGAGCTCCTTGCCGAGCCCGATCATGTCGCCAATCGCGGCGGCGGTCGCAGCCCAGCCGATGGCGGCGATGACCAGCAGTTCCGGGGTGCGGGCGAGTCGTGCCATGAGCGGATCGGCGAGATAACGGACGAACAGGACGAGGGCCACCACGACGCCGAGCAGCGAGGCGAGGATGGTGAGGAGGTCAGACGGCCCGCCCTGTCCTTCCTCGGCCCCGATCCCGATCGTCGACAGCACGACCATGGCGATCACGACGACGATGTCCTGGACGATCAGAAAGCCGATTGCGATGCGGCCGTGCAGCGTCTCCAGCTCGCGCTTGTCGCCTAAGAGCTTCACGACGATGATCGTGGAGGAGAAGGTCAGGGCGACGGCGACATAGAGGCTGGTCAGCCAGTCGAGCCCAAGCGCGAGGCCGATAACGAATCCGATGCCGGCGGTGAAGAAAACCTGGCCGAGCCCCGTGGCGAGCGCAACCGGACCGAGCGTCCTGACCAGGCGCCAGTCGAGCTTGAGCCCGACCAGAAACAGGAGGAGTGCGACGCCGAGCTCGGCGAGAAAGCGGACCTGGCTTGCCGTCTCCACACTGCTTTCCCAGAAGGCAGCGGCTCCGATCCCAACCGCGATGAAGCTCACGATCACGGGCTGGCGCAGGGCGGCGCCAAGCAGTCCGACAGCGGCGGCGCCGAGCAGCAGCCATGCAATCTCGTGAAAGACGACGTTGGTCATGCACCTCCTCGCGGCAAAATCCGAACTATGCGCTCGGACGCTGTTGAGATCGAACCAGGGTCCAATTTCCGCGAATTTCCCGCTTACTATATCGAAGACCGGAATTCCGACAATCGCGCTCTCCCATGTCAAAATCAGGGGAGAAACTGGTCAACGCTCCATGGGAAAACGGGGTGTGGGATTTGCCACTCAGCCGCAACCTCATTCAGTTTTGAGATCAGCGTTTCCTCTTGAGGCGAAGGCGAATAGCCCGGCGTCTGCGGGGTACCGGCTTTACCTCGCCGGTGTCCGAGCTCGTTTTGGTGGTTTCAGCCGCAGCGGTTGTCGCAATGCCCTTGATCTCCGCAACCGAATCTTCAATTCGTCGAGCCGTATCAAACGCGACCTGGGCAACGCCGCAGAGCAAGCACAAACCCGAAACACCAACCGGCGCCATAGACTGGTATTTCGGTCTTAACAGCCTGAATTCCATGGCCTACCTCTCGGTAAGTCTCTCGTCTGGCATTGCTCACGCCTTCCGTTTGCCGTTCGGCGTGTGTTTGTCGTCCTTCGGCGGCGGCGCTTTGGCGATCTTCTTCGCAGCACCGCTCCGTGCAGTAGGCCTCGAACTATCACAATGATGCGGAACGGACGCTCGGAAGGGCGGCAAGACTCATCGTTAAGAGACCGGACCGCCGGCTGCGGCGCCGACCTCCATCGCCTTCAGCCGTACGGCGGCAAAGCCGATCATCTCGCACAAAAGATCAGCGCCAGGGGTCTTCACCCCGAGCGTGCGCCGGTTCATCATGTCGTCGGTCATCGGTGGTTTCTTCGAATCAGGTTGGGTGAGCAAGCCGACCCTGCCGGGGACCATCGATGACCGCCGCTACGCCACCGCCGAGCGCACGCGGCGGGGAACGATTGTGAACAGCCCATGGGGCCGACCTCTGGTGCGTTGGCTCCACGCGAATCTTTAGGGGACGACGAGCGACAATGCCTGTCAGCTTCAAAGACATAGAGTTAGCTTTCGAATTCGTCAGCGCTGCGAGCACGGGAGAACATCAGGCATTTCTGTGCAAGCAGTCAGGCACGCTCTGTTGGCATTCCGAACTCGCGGATGATTTGGATGAGTTGCCGGATGACATCGACGACAGTGACAAATATATCCAAATACCTGACAAGAGGGAACTCGAGCTGGGCAAGCCACTAGCGTTGAACTTCGCCCGCGAATTCCTGCCAGACGACGTCGGTTACGTCGAGCAAATCTTCAGGAAGAGAGGCGCCTACGCCAGATTCAAGGATCTGTTGCAGCGAAGAGATGCGCTCGATCAATGGTACGATTTCGAAGCGAATGCGCAGGAAAGAGCGTTGAGGATGTGGTGCGATCTCAATTCTATCGAGGTCGGTGACTGATATCGCCCCCCGAAAAAGGCGCCGCGCGACACCTCAACGCCGGGTTGCCGAAGCCGGGCTCGATTCGAGATGTTCCTCCGCCCACAGCCTGCCCGCGCAGTCAGGACCGAGCCCATGCTGTTTCACTCAGTGAGGCGCCGCAGGTGAAGGGGTGAAGGGCGCGTTTCGCCGCTCTCGCCATTCTCCGCAGATAGGGCCCGCAGCACAGCTTCCGGCTCGCGCTCCATGATGCGGAGGAGCGTGCAGCGCCACTGGGCTGCCTCTTCCCCTGCTCCCATTTTTTGTAGCCGGACGGACTGGTCCCGAGCACGGTCGCCATCTGGTCCTGTGTAAGCAACAGCCTCTTGCGAATCGCCTTCAAATCAACGGTGCCGACGTCAACCGCATGCACCTGCATTCCCGGAGCGCGCGCAGTTGCTGACTGTCATCGACAAGGATACGGCAGGACAACTCAAGGCTCGGAAACTCACCCGGTTCGGTTCAGCCGGCTCGAAGCCGTCTAATGAGCTCGCTACTCATACCGTTCCGGCAGATGATGCTCTGCCGCCAGGTTGGAGAAGCGGGTGAACTCGCCGGTGAAGGCGAGGGATACGGTGCCGGTCGGGCCGTGACGCTGCTTGGCGATGATGACTTCGGCCTTGCCGCGCACCTCGTTCATGTCGGTTTCCCACTGGGTGTATTCGAGCGTGCCGGGCTTCGGTTCCTTGTTCTTGAGGTAATATTCCTCGCGATAGACGAAGAGCACCACGTCGGCGTCCTGCTCGATGGAGCCGGATTCGCGCAGGTCGGAGAGCTGCGGGCGCTTGTCGTCGCGGCTTTCGACCTGACGCGACAGCTGCGACAGCGCGATTATGGGAACGCCGAGTTCTTTTCCCAGCGCTTTAAGGCCCGTAGTGATCTCGGTGATTTCCTGCACGCGGTTCTGCGAGGCCTTGGCGGAAGAGCCCTGCAGGAGCTGGATATAGTCGATGACGATGACGTCGAGGCCGCGCTGGCGCTTCAGCCGGCGGGCGCGCGCTGCGAGCTGCGCGATCGAAATGCCGCCGGTCTGGTCGATGAACAGCGGGATTTTCTGCATGGTCTGCGAGCAGGCGACGAGCTTTTCGAAATCGGTCTCGGTGATCTCGCCGCGGCGAATCTTC
>NZ_AHAM01000291.1 GCF_000236565.1 Mesorhizobium alhagi CCNWXJ12-2
CCGGCGAAGGGCATCCAGTCGGTTCGGAAGGCGGTGGGATCGTTGATCATCACGGCCGAGGCATCGAGGCGTTCGGCAGCGCGTAGCGCGACGTCTATGTCCTGTGCGAACACGCTGGCCTGGAAGGCCGTGGGCAGCGCATTGGCCTGACGGATCGCGTCGTCGAGATCGCGGTAGCGATAGACGGCGACCACCGGGCCGAATACTTCCAGAGTCGATATCTTCGCGTCGGCGGCCGGGTCGAGCAGAACCGCCGGCTCCAGCGTCGTTTCGGAGAGGCGCTTGCCGCCGGTGGCCAGCGTGGCCCCGCGCTTCACCGCTTCCTCGATCCACTGTCCAACCCTGTCGGCCTCGCGCGGCAGGATCAGCGGCCCGACTTCGGTATCTTTCAAGATGGGATCGGCGGTGCGCAGTTTTTCGACGCGGGCGACGAGCCTCTGCGTGAAATCCTCGGCGATGTCGGCGTGGACGAAGATGCGCTGCGTCGAAACGCAGACCTGCCCGGCATGGTAGTAGCCGCCCTTGACGATGGGCTCGATGACCTTGCCGAGATCGGCGCTGCGGTCGACGATGGCCGGCGCGGCCCCGCCATGTTCCAGTGCTGAACGCGCACCGTGCGGAAGCTTGGCATGAAGCGACCAGCCGACCCGGGCCGAGCCGATGAAGCTGAGGAAGGCAACGCGGCTGTCGGTCGCCAGCTTTTCGGCCAGAGCGTTGTCGTCCGTGACGAAGGTCTGGCACCACGGCCCGGGCAGGCCCGCCTCGCGGACCAGCGCCACGAAGTCGAGGCAGGACAGCGGCGTCGTGATCGCCGGCTTGACGATGACCGGGCAGCCGACCGCGATGGCCGGCGCGACCTGATGAACGATCAGGTTCAAAGGATGGTTGAAGGCGGAGATCGCCGCGACGATGCCGATGGGCTCCTTGGTGGTGAAGGCCCATCGGTTCTCGGCGGCCGCAGAAAGGCCCATCGGGATTTCACGGCCGGCGAAATTGCGCAGTTCGTCGGCGGCGTTGTGGACGCCGTCAATGGCGCGATTGGTCTCGATGATGGCGTCGGGCATCGGCTTGCCGCCCTCGCGCGCGATCTGCATGGCGAGATGATCGCGCCTGCCTTCCATCAGTGCCGCCAGCCTGCGCAGGATGGCGATGCGCCGGTGAGTCTTAAGCCAGCCGTCGCGATCCCTGAAGACCTGCTCGGCCGCCTGCAGCTTGCGCTCCAGCGCGGCGGCGTCGTCGGTCTCGATTTCCGCGATCGGCGCGCGGTCAAACGCCTGAACAACCTTCAGCATTGTCGGTCTCCCTGAACTTCCGTTACTTGCATTCCACGTCGGGCGTACGGTTGCGCAACTCGTCGACCAGCACGCGCGTGTTTTCGGAATAGTCGATCGGCACATCGACCAGATGGACCCCGCCGCCGGCGAAAGCAGCCTCGAGCGTGGGCACGAGAGCCTCGACCGCCGTAACCCGTGAACCCTTCGCGCCATAAGCTTCGGCATAACGCACGAAATCGGGATTGCCGAAGCTCATGCCGAAATCCGGAAAACCGTCGATCGCCTGCTTCCAGCGGATCATGCCGTAAGCGCTGTCGTTGAGGATGATGACGACGAGGTTCAGCCCAAGGCGGACCGCCGTTTCCATCTCCTGCGAGTTCATCATGAAGCCGCCGTCGCCGCATACCGCCATGACGCGGCGGTCGGGATGGAGCATTGCCGCCATCATCGCCGAAGGCAGGCCGGCGCCCATCGTGGCGAGCGCATTGTCGAGCAGCAGCGTGTTGGCGACATGGGTGCGGTAGTTGCGCGCGAACCAGATCTTGTACATGCCGTTGTCGAGGCAGACGACACCGTCTTCCGGCATCACCTTGCGAACGTCATGGACGATGCGCTGTGGCGTGACCGGAAAACGGCCCTCCTCGGCGCGGTCGTTGAGGCGGGCGAGGATACGCTGGCGCAGATCGAGCATTCCCTCGTCGGGCGTCAGCTTTCCTTCGAGCCGCCCGGCAAGCGCCTCGACGGCGGCACCGATGTCGCCGATCACCTCGATATCCGGGTGGTAGACCTGCTCGACAGTGGCTGACTGGTAGCCGACATGGATGACCCGTGGCCCGCCGGCGCTTTTCATCAGGAAGGGCGGCTTCTCGACCGTATCGTGGCCGATGGCGATGATCAGGTCGGCGCGCTCGACGGCCTCGTGGACGTAGTCGCCCTCCGACAGCGCCGCGGTTCCCATGTAGAGGTTCGAGCCGCCGGTGACCGCGCCCTTGCCCATCTGCGTGTTGAAGAACGGCAGCCGCGTGCGCCTCACGAAGCTCGAAAGCGCTGCGACCAGCGCAGGCCGGTTGCCTGCCGCACCGACCATGACGAGCGGTCGGCTTGCGCCAAGGATTATCTCCGCCGCGCTGTCGAGCGACAGAGCCGAGGCGACAGGCCGCTCCGCGGTGTGGACCGGAATGACGAAGGTGTTCTCGATCTCTTCGGCCGCGACGTCCTCCGGCAATTCCAGATGCACCGGCCCGGGTCGCTCTTCCATCGCGACGCGAAAGGCGTCACGCACCGTGGAGGGTATGGCGGCTGCGCTGACGATCTGGCGCGTCATCTTGGTCAGCGGTTTCATCGAGGCGACGATGTCGACGATCTGGAAGCGGGCCTGTTTGGCGCTCATCACCGGCTTCTGGCCAGTGATGAGGATCATCGGCATGGCCCCAAGATGCGCATAGGCCGCCCCGGTCGAGAAATTCAGCGCGCCCGGTCCGAGCGTGGCGAGGCAGACGCCGGGCTTGCCCGTCAGCCGTCCATGCGTCGCGGCCATGAAGGCCGCGGCCTGCTCATGACGGGTCAAGACCAGTTCGATACCGGAGGTTCGTAGCGACTCCAGCAGGTCGAGGTTCTCCTCGCCCGGCACGCCGAAGATGCGATCCACGCCTTCGTTCTCCAGCGCGGCGACAAGAAGGTCCGATCCTTTGGGCATGGTTTAAAGCCTTGTGTTAACGTTTTCGACGGAACGCGCGGCGATCATACATGGGTAAGTGCAATTGCCACCATCATCCGCGATTCGCGCAACCGGCGACCGATCCGTTCTAGCCAATCACGATGTCGGAATATTCGGGATGGCGGGTATGGTAGTCGCCCATGAACGAGCAGCGTAGGACGACCTTGCCACCGCTCGCGCGGATCGCGTCGAATACGCCCCGGGTGAGTTGCGAACCGATCCCCTGTCCCGTGAACCGGTACGGCATCTGCGTGTGGATGAGGATGAACCTGCCGTCCTCGATGCGGTAATACGCGGCTGCGATGTCGCCATCACCGTCATCTATCGGAAGTTCGAAACGCTGTTCGTTGGGATTGTCGACGACTTCGCTCATCCCGTTTCCCTTGCTTCGGGGGACCATCGCGGTCGTCAAGTGAGATCCGCGCCTTGAGGAATGGACGCCATCCGCGCCGTCTCGCGCGCCGACCGGACAATCGGCGCGACTTCCGTGCCAAGAAGCTCGATCGCACGCTTCATCGCGGCGGTTTCGAGCGAGGCGGTGCTCATCTGGAAGGTAATGCGCGAGATGCCGCCGAGCGTCTCGCTTGCCCTGAGCATCTTGGCCGCGACCGTCGCCGGCTCGCCGATCAGGAAAGCGCCTTCGGGGCTGGCCATCGCTTCGAACTGCTGGCGCGTCGGCGTCGACCACCCGCGCTCGCGTCCGATGGTGCCGGTCAGATGCGCCCAACCGGGAAAGAAGTTATCCTTCGCCTCGGCGTCCGTATCGCCGACGAAACCCATCGCGTGCACGCCCACCACAAGCTTCTCGGGACCGTGACCGGCGCGCCTGCCGGCCTCGCGATAGAGATCGACGAGCGGGCGGAAACGCTCGAACGTGCCGCCGATGATGGCGATCATCAGCGGAAGGCCAAGTTCGCCCGCG
>NZ_AHAM01000290.1 GCF_000236565.1 Mesorhizobium alhagi CCNWXJ12-2
GCGCAAGCGGGCGACCACCCAACTGGCAAAGCTCGGCCAGAATTTCGAAACCAGCGGCCCGCGCCAAAAGACGCGACGGCGCACCCTCTTCTTCACACAGAGCCCACAGTTTCCGGAGTGCCGATCGGATAGTGGACGAATCGAACATCCGGCCGTAAATCAAGGAAAAATCGACCGAACCACCATCCGCGGCCTCGTCGAGAATTTTCTGCCACTGCTCCATCGGAAACGCCAAGCTGCGAAGCTGATGGCTTTCATCCATAATGGCCTCAGTGGCGAAGTTCGGCGCAGCAAGTGCGAAGTCGCCCTTTTTGCTGATCACATCGAAACGTCCTCCTCCCAGGTCACCGCTGACCCGGCTGCCTCCAAGCAGGTCCTGATACAGGACAATATCCGACACGGCAGGGCGGGACATGTCCCCGGCCGGCCGCTCCACCTCAAGCAGGTTAAGGATTCCGCCAGGGGATTTCATCGTGCGCACGTACGACGCCTGTTGGCCCTCGCAGTACCATTGGGTGAAAGAGGGATGGGCCGGCACGGTCATTGCGGCGTCTCCGATTCTGCAATCGCCGCTCCGTGCGTTTGAAGTGAGGTTTGGGACGCCGGATCGCGCACCGCCCGACGATAGTCGGACGGGCTCATGTGCCGATGCTTGATGAAAACCCGTGCGAGGACCTGGTTCGACGAATATCCCACCTCCTGCGCGATCTCGGTGACCGGAAGGTCAGTCGTCTCAAGGAGTTCGCAGGCTTTTTCCACTCTCAGCCGTGTCAGATGGACCCGAGGCGGCACGCCCACGCTCTGCTTGAACATGCGCGCGAAATGAAAAGGAGATAGACGCGCTTCGGCTGCCAGTTCGTCGAGGCTGATGTCTTCCGAAAGCCGCGCCCGCAGCAGTTCCAGGCAGCGCCTCTCTGCCCAAGGGGCGAGGCCGCCCTTGACTGGCCCGAATGGCGCCCCGCCCAACCGGCAGAGCTCGGCCAGTATCTCGCAGCCCGCGGCCTGCGCCAGCAGGCGCGAGGGTGCACCCTCCTCATCGCACAAGACCCACAGGTTCCGGAGTGCTGATCGGATGGTTGGCGAGGCGAACGCCCCCATACATAGTTTCTGGTAGTCCACAGGGAACCGCCCTTCGGCGGCCTCGTCCAGAACGGGCTGCCACTGCGCCAACGGAAACGACACGCTGCGAAGCTCGTGAGCGGCGTCGACAATGACCGTATTTGCGAACCTCGGAGCGGAGAGAAAAAAGCCGCCCTTTTCGCTCCTCACATCGAAGCGCCCCCCTCCCATATCGCCGCTGACGCGGCTGCCACCATGCAGATCTTGATAGAGGATGAGATCCGGGACGGCAGGGTCGGACATGTCCCCGGCCGGCTGCGCGGCCTCAAGCAGATGAATGATATCACCTGCGGACTTCATCGTGCGCACATAGCGCGCGAGGTGACCGTCGCTGTACCATTCGGCAAAAGAGGAATAGGCAGGCACGCCCATGCTGTGTCTCCTATGACTATCGCCGGTCGGGCCGAGCCGGCGGCCCGCTTCGCGCCTCACAGATCGATCGGCGATTGGTCAAAGCAAGCATTCTTCCTTCAGATCGCACACGAAAGGCACTGCTGCGATCCTCGCTCCGGCCACCCGCAACGATCCAGAAATATCCGTTGAAGGTCGTTTCGACCCCTTCTCACCCCAAGGTCGAAACGCTACCGTTTCGTCCATATTGGGGAGTTTTTGGATGGAACGCAAGAGTGCCGACCACAAGAAAAGACGGAAACCAAGTGGTGCGGCGGTCATCCGGCCCGAACTGACCATCGCGCTGTTCAGGGCATTGTTCGAGGAGTGGGCAATGACCGGCTATGCGGCAGTAAGCCTGGAGCGCGTGGCAGCCCGGGCGGGCGCAGGCAAGGCGGCAATATACCGGCGGTGGCCGTCGAAACTGGAGTTCGCGTGCGAAGCGATACAAAGCGTCGAGGTCATGCGGTTGGGTTCCACCGACCAGGGATCTCTGCAGGCGGACATCAGAGAATACCTTCGAGCCACGCGCGCGGTCCTGAGACATCCGCTGGTCCGCCGGATAATCCCCGACCTGGTTGCCGAACGTTTGCGATCGAACGAATTGTCGGCGATGCTGCATGGCATTGCCGAGGCACGGCGACAGTTCGGACATCGGCTGCTAAATCGCGCCATCGCCCGAAACGAACTGCGCGCAGACCTCGACAGGGAGCTGGCGCTCGATCTGCTCTTTGCCCCCCTCTATTCGCGCATGATCGTCCGAGGGAAAACCTTCGCGAAAGCCGACCTCGACAGGCTGGGCATTGCTCTGGAGGCCGCCATCAAGGCCTGTTGAGCCAACGCCTGCACCAGGGAAGCGCGGGCAAGCGGCACGTCGTTCCCGCCGGCATGGCGACCGTGCGTCCATCTCCCTCGGCGAATCATCGCAAGAACGGCATCGTCACCGCAGGGGCAGCGACGCTCTGCCGGCGCGGCTCGCTAAATTGTCCAGCGGATACGCTGCCAGACGGCGCGCGGTGTGGACCCAAGGAAGGACTGAAACGATGCCTCCGCAGGATGATCGAAACTCACGCCTCACGACCACCGCCGGCGCGCCCGTTGCCGACAACCAGAACAGCCTGACCGCCGGTGATCGCGGCCCGGTCCTCTTGCAGGACTGGAAGTTGATCGAGAAGCTGGCCCACCAGAACCGGGAACGGATCCCCGAGCGGGTCGTCCACGCCAAGGGCTGGGGTGCGCATGGGATGTTCAGGATAACCGGCGACATATCGCATCTGACCTGTGCCAAGGTGCTGCAGCCCGGCGCCGAGACTCCAATGATTGCGCGTTTCTCGACGGTTGCGGGGGAAATGGGGGCGGCCGATCATGAGCGGGACGTTCGCGGTTTCGCGCTCAAATTCTATACCGAAGAAGGCAATTGGGATCTGGTGGGCAACAACACGCCGGTCTTCTTCGTCCGCGACCCGCTCAAATTCCCCGATTTCATCCATACGCAGAAGCGTCACCCGCGCACCAATCTGCGATCGGCGACGGCGATGTGGGACTTCTGGTCCCTGTCGCCGGAAAGCCTGCATCAGGTGACGATCCTCTTTTCCGACCGCGGCCTGCCTGTTAGCCCGATGCATATGAACGGATACGGCAGCCACACCTACAGCCTGTGGAATGACGATGGCGATCGGGTCTGGGTCAAGTTCCACTTCAAGACCCGCCAGGGCCATCGCCACTACACGAACGCCGAGGCGGAAGAAGTCGTCGGCAGAACCCGCGAAGGCTATCAGGAAGCGCTGTTCGGCACGATCGAGGAAGGGAACTATCCCCGCT
This sequence comes from Mesorhizobium alhagi CCNWXJ12-2, assembly GCF_000236565.1. Classification (GTDB taxonomy): domain Bacteria; phylum Pseudomonadota; class Alphaproteobacteria; order Rhizobiales; family Rhizobiaceae; genus Allomesorhizobium; species Allomesorhizobium alhagi. The sequence goes on from NZ_AHAM01000290.1 coordinate 3,331, forward strand.
GGATCGCGCAGGTTCAGGTCATGACGGAAGCGCAGGCGGGCGAATTGCCCTTCAACCCGTTCGACGTCACGAAGGTCTGGCCCCATGCCGATTTTCCACCGATCGAGATCGGCGTGCTTGAACTCAACCGCAATCCGGACAATTATTTTGCCGAAATCGAGCAGTTGGCCTTCAGCCCATCGAACGTCGTGCGCGGCATCGGCCATTCACCGGACAGGATGCTGCAAGGCAGAATCTTCGCCTATGCGGACGCCCATCGCTACAGGCTGGGCACGCACTACGAGGCGCTGCCGGTCAACCGGCCCCGGTGCCCGGTGCATCATTATCACAAGGACGGGGCGATGCGCTTCTTCGGCAACATGCCGAATTCGGATGCCTACTACGAGCCGAACAGCTTCGGCGGCCCGGTGGAGGACGGATCGTTCACCGACCCACCGCTCCAGATCGAAGGTCCAGCTGCCCGGTTCGATCATCGGGAGGAGAACGACGATTTCAGCCAGCCCCGCGCGTTGTTCCTGCTGTTCGACGACGGGCAGAAGGCGCGACTGTTCGCCAACATCGCTGCCGCAATGCGCGGCATTCCCGATGCCATCGCTGAACGGCAGATCGAGCTTTTTGGGCAGGTCCATCCCGATTTCGGCGCTGGGGTATGCGCCGCGCTGGACGCGCTGGACCCGCAGTTTTGATCGCGCCGGGCCGATGCGAAAACCCGTCTGAAGGTTCATAAGCATAAGGGGAAACCAGGCGCGGAAGGTATCACGGGATGACCAGCGGCATACACCACCTCACCGGCATCACCTCCAATGTGCAGGCCAACGTCGACTTCTATGTCGGCTTTCTCGGGCTGAGGCTTGTGAAGCGCACCGGAGGCTACGCGGACGCAGAGCAGTTGCATCTCGTCTATGGAGACGGCCTCGGCAGTCCCGGCTCGTTGCTGACGTTCCTTGTCTGGGAGGCGGCGGGCCGCGGTCGTACGGGCACGGCCAGGTATCGGAAGTGGCGTTGGCGGTGCCGCCAGCTTCGCTCGGTGACTGGATCACCAAGGCGCTCGCCGCCAACATACCGCTCGAGGGTCCGTCTCGCGAGTTCGGCGAGCCGGTCCTCCGGCTGAAGGATCCGGACGGGCTGATCGTGAAGCTGGTCGGAGTGGACATGGCAACGCCGGCGCCACTTCCGAACGCACCCACCCGGCTGCGGGGCGTCACGCTCCTGACGGACAAGGCGATTAAGACCGCAAGCTTTCTGACACGTTTCGGGTACACGGAAGACCGGCGCTCAGGCGTTACACAGCGCATGGGTTCCGATACCGACATCGTCGATATCAGGGAGGTATCTGGTTTCGTGCCTTCCGTGTCCGGCGGCGGGGTGCCCGACCATGTCGCTTTTCGCGCGCGCGGCATCGATGATCTCCGCTCCATGCGGCTTTCGCTGACGGATCACGGGCCCACCGAGGTGCATGATCGGAAGTACTTCGTGTCGCTCTACGTTCGCGATCCCGCCGGCATACTGATGGAATGCGCGACCGACAGGCCGGGCATGACCATTGACGAAGCGCCTGCCGAGCTTGGCCGGACACTGTTTCTGCCGCCACATGATGCCGATCGCGCAGAGGATCTGAGGGCCATACTTCCGCAATTCGCCCTTCCCGGCGAAGAGCGGTTTCCGGCCCGCGACCTCCCTTTCATTCATCGTTTCAACCGGCCGCAGAATCCGGACGGCGCGACCTTGGTGCTGCTGCACGGCACCGGCGGCAATGAAGCCGATCTGATGCCGATCGCACGACGCATAGCCCCGCATTCGGCGCTGCTCGGCGTGCGTGGCCGAGCGACCGAGGACGGAACCAATCGCTGGTTCCGCCGCGTCGATGCAACGACGTTCGATCAGCAGGATATCCGTGGCGAAGCAGAAGCCTTCGCGGCGTTTGTCGAAGGCGCCGTAACCGGCTATGGCCTCGACCCCGACAAACTTGTCTTCCTCGGCTATTCCAACGGCGCCAACATGCTGGCGGCGGTCATCCAACTTCATCCTGGCGTCGTGCGCCGCGCGGTTCTGCTGCGCGGCATCCAGACCCTGGAGAAACCACCTGCCCTTGATCTCTCGGACACGAGCGTATTGGCGCTAACCGGACGTGATGATGCCTTTGCTCGCAATGCGCCGGCGCTGGCGTACGCGCTTATGGTTCAAGGAGCGCGCGTCGACACTCTGGAGCTCTCAGCCAATCATGAACTCGCCGCTGCAGACGTCGCCGAATCAGCTGAATGGATTCAGCGAAAACTCTCTATGAATAGGTAGTCCCTTTGCACGAGCAGTCCAATTGGGCCGAATTTGACCAACCTGCTTCCAAGGGTTTGCGCGACCGCGGGCAGGCTTGGCGATCACCTCGACCGACGGCCGCTGACGATCAGCTCCTGCGCATCAGGATCATCTTCTCCTGCGTCATGTCGCGCATCGTGTAGCGGATG
>NZ_AHAM01000289.1 GCF_000236565.1 Mesorhizobium alhagi CCNWXJ12-2
TTGACTTTCAGCGACAGGCGCAGATTCTGAAGCTGAAGGCGGCCTGCCGGGCAGCATGCCGTCCGCATGATCAACACGGCGATCGGAGCGACTTTGCACCTGGTCCATCAGCCGAGCCTTGTTCTGAACAGTGTCGAGCTCGATTTCGACGCCGGCCTCCTGCGGGGGAAGGAGGGTGAAGACATCCCGCTGAGGCCTCAGTCGCTCGCGGTGCTGAAGCATCTGGTCGCCAACGCCAACCGCGTTGTGACCAGGGAGGAGCTGCTGGACACCGTCTGGCCTGGCATCGCGGTGACGGAAAACAGCCTTTCCCAATGCATTAGCGAAATCAGGAAAGCCATCGGCGACGAAAAGCAGAGCCTGCTTAAGACAGTCGCTCGACGAGGCTACCGCTTTGTCCCCGAAACCGAAGCACCCGACTTGCCTCACGGTCGCTACCCTCAGATGTACGGCACTGCCCATCCTGATCCGCATGAGAGTAAAGGCCGGCGTGGCCTGATATCCTTAACCGCTGTACTGGCGATCGTTGTCGCGGTCGCGGCGTTCATCTGGAGGCCCATATTTGACACGGAAGTGCCGACCTCCCTCTCGATTGCGGTTCTGCCGTTCGCAAATCTCAGTGAAGCCGAGGAGCAGGCCTATCTTGCCAACGGATTCGCGGACGATCTGACGACAGAGCTGGCGCGGGTTCCCGGCCTATTCGTCGTCTCGCGCAATGCCGCGCGTGCATATCGCGACAGCAGTCTGCCGCCGGCGGAGATCGCGAAAGAGCTCGGCGTCCGCTATCTGCTGGAGGGCTCCGTTCGACGTCTCGGCGATGAAGTGCGCATCAATGCGCATCTGGTCGATGCCTCGACGGTCGGGCAGATCTGGGCAGAGCGGTTCGAAGGCCGATTCACCGACGTGTTCAAGCTCCAGGATCAGGTGACTGGTCAAATCGTCGCCGCACTGCAGCTGAGGCTCGTCCCGGGAAAAGCAAACCTAGCAGTGTCCGGTGACACCGACGATCCGGAAGCTTACCAAGCGTTTCGGCGCGCCATCGAGGCGCGGCGAAGGGATACACCATCGGACACAGTGGAAGCATCGGGCTACCTGCGCCAGGCGTTGGCGCTGGACCCCGATTTCGGAGCGGCGGCCGCGGAATTGGCATGGCTCCACTGGGATGCCGACGACGCGAGGAGACGGGCTCTCGGGCTCAGTTGGACCGAAATCGACGACGGGCTTTACGGCAGCCTTGCCACCGCTGCCGGAAATCCGTCTCCCGGCTATTACCAGCTGATTTCCGAACTTCTGGTCCGGGAGCATAGGTCCGACGAGGCGGTGGCTGCCCTGCAAAAGGCCATAGCGCTCGACCCGAGCGATCCCTGGACCTACGAAGGGCTGAGCCAAGCCCTCAATTTCAACGGCAGGCCGGCCGAGGGCCGGACGTTTCTTGACACGGCCCTGCGTGTCGATCCCGGATGGACGGAGTGGCGGCGCTACCAGGCTGGCCTGGCGGCGTTCGGCCAAGACCGCTACGAGGAGGCGGTCGCGCAGCTTGAGCAGGTGGATGTGCGCTCGCCCAATCCCTGGACGAAGTTCTACAGCCTGCATGTTCTTGTCGCGGCGCTTGCGCATCTCGATCGCCTGCCGGAAGCGGCTACCGCCCTGGAGAAGCTCCGGAGGGTGCTGTCGGACAGGCAGGAGGGTTCGCCGAATCTGCTCATCGCGCAGCAGTTCTTCGTCTACAAGCAACCGGAGGACATTGCTCGCCTACTCGATGGTTTAAGAAAGGCGGGGGTTCCCGAGCTACCCGCCGGAATGGAGCCGGTATCGGCTGAACGGATGAACGGCGCGGATATCGGCAACCTCGTATTCGGACACGAGCTGACGGGACGACAAGTTCTGCCCGAAGTCTCAGCCTATCATGCTCTGATCGCAGCAGACGGCACTGTTACCAGAACAGTTGGTCAGGAGGTCTTGACCGGTCGGATGTGGGTGCAGGGCGACAGCTTGTGCAGCGCCTATCCGCGTAAACTGACGGGCTGTGGCGCTGTGTTCCGCAACCCGAGCGGCACATCTGGAGCCACGAACGAATACACACTGCTGTCTCGCTTCAAGCTTTACGAGTTCTCGGTGACGAAGTAGCAGCACTTGGCTGCGCTTACAGCGGCCATGAGAGAGTGAGGTTCATCTCGTTCATGCCTTCGGTGACGTATGGGCTGCACCGCTTCAGCGCCTCCGCGAAATCGTTGGCCAAGCCCTTGAACGTCTCGGTCTGCGGCTCAACATCGACGACTTCGATAGCACTGACGTGACCCTCGCGCGTGAAGCTGACGTGGACGTCTGCGCTGAAGCTGATCCCGCGCATCGCCGTCGGCGTAGTCCAGCAGCTTGCTGCCCGTTCGAGAATATATTGGTTGAGGCTGTCGCCAGCGGACGCTGTGGTCGCCACCGCAGACATCACGAGAATCCCCAGGACGCGATTGACCATCTTTCGATCTCCTCAGTTCGACGCCCGAAGGTGTGAGGCGGTGTGTGCGAGAGAACGCGAGGGGTCGTTCGAAGTCATGAAATCGGCGTGAAAAAGTTCTGAAGAGTGCTGAAAGTAGCCGATTTTCTGGTTGCGGGATGCGCTCAAGCGGCAAGTGCGGCTCTGCGCTCCGCTTAGCCCGCCAAGTCTACGTTGGTTCTCTTCCACACCATGACCCGGCATTGATTTCCCAAGTGAACGGGTCCGCCAGGGGTAGGGAGCACTGGTTGCGATGAATATCGGCTATCGAGTAGCGAAATCGGCTGGTGAAGGCGGCACAGGGTCAAATTGCCACATTTGCCGCGGCTCGGCCTGGCCGAAAATGGACGTAGAAATGATCAGGACTCCTAATACCGGATCAATTTGCGCTCGACTGTAACGACCACCAGGAAAAGCCCGATGGACAGCAAGGACGACAGCACGATCGCCGCGTAGAGCCGGTCGGATTGATAGTTGAACGTGGCTTGGATGATCAGGGCGCCAAGACCTTTGTCGGATCCGATCCATTCGCCAACTATGGCGCCGATGACCGCCGTGGCGGACGCAATGCGCAACGAGGAAAACAGCATCGGCAAGGCGCGGGGCAGCCTCAACCGCCAGAATAGCTCGGAGCGGTTCGACGACAGGACACGGAACAGTTCATGTTCGTTTGCAGTGGCCGAATCCAGACCGCGGATCATGTTGATAAGGGTCGGGAAAAAACAGATGACGGCGGCGATCACGATCTTCGGTGTCATGCCAAGCCCGAAGATCAGAATGATGATCGGCGATAAGGCAAGAACCGGGATCGTGTTGAAGAACAGAACGACGGGGAAGTAGGCCGCTTGGAGAATCCGGCTGTGAACAAAGACGATTGCGAGAAGGATCGCTGCAAAATTGCCGATCGTGAAGCCCGCTATGGCCTCGATTGCGGTCGGCCAGAAATTACCGAGGAGCAGCGGCCCGCTCTTGGCGAATACGGCTGATATAGCCGATGGCGTGGGCACGATGTAGGCCGGGACGCCGGCGGCTGGCAGCAAGAACTGCCAAGCGACCAGTAACGAGCCAACTCCGAGGATTGGCAGGACGGCTTGGGCGGTCGGAGAGAGTCCGCTGCGCGCGATCATGATGCCGCCTCCAGCGCCGCTCGCATGCCGGCCATGGTGGCGACGATCGCCGGGTCTTCCCGAGAGCATCGGTTGCCGGGCAGCTTGACGGTTTTGAGATCACGGTCCGCAACGACACGGCCGGGATTGGCTGCAAGCACAATCACCCTTTCGCCCAGATAGACCGCTTCGGCGATCGAATGCGTGACGAAAAGGATGGTGGTTTGGGTGCGCCGCCAGAGATTGAGCAGTTCATCATTCAGCCGGTCGCGCGTGATTTCGTCCAGCGCGCCGAAAGGCTCGTCCATCAACAGCAATCGCGGCTCGCCGAGAAGCGCGCGAGCGATGGCCGCCCGCTGTCGCTGGCCGCCGGACAGTTGGTGGGGAAATCTGTCGGCCAAAGCCGAAAGGCTCATCAGGGCAAGGAGTTCTTCGGTCTTGTCCTCGATTGGACGGGTGAGGCTTCCACGTCCAATGTGAAGCGGAAGCCTGACGTTGTCGCGAACTGTGCGCCATGGCAGCAGTGTCGAATCCTGGAATACGAAACCCACGTCGCGGCGCGATCTGACTGATCGCGGTGTTTCACCCAGCACCCTGATCTCTCCAGCGAGCGGTTCGATAAGATCGGCGACGACCCGCAGCAGGGTCGACTTGCCGCAACCAGACGGACCGAGGATCGACAGGAAAGTCCCGGCCTCGACATCGAGGTCGAGGCCAGAGAGTACTGTGGTGGGGTGATGCGGGCCGGGATAGCCGACGTCCAGCCCCGCAGCGTGAATCGCGCTCCCCATCGTCCGTTCAGGCGCCGGGTGCGGCGAGCTTGGGGCGTTCGGCCGCCGAAAGACCAAGGACCTTGAGCGTATAGACATCCTCGGATTTCGGTCGTCCGTTCGGATACTGCCCGATCTGGTCCAGAAGTGCGATCTGGCTTTCGATGGAGGTTGGATCGAACGTGCCCCAGCCGTCGCGCCCAGTCTCGGCGTCGAAGCTCAGTTTCAGGACCAGATCGATCGTCTTCAACTCCCAGTCCAGATCGATCTCCGGATACGTCTCAACCAGTTTCTTCACCGCCTCCTGCGCATTGGCATGAGCCCAGCCCCAGCCCTTGCCGACAGCGCCGATGAACTTCGCCAGGGTCTCGGGATCGTTTTCAATCGCCCCATCCGTGGCGAAATACACGTTTGCATACGATGCCAATCCGAGATCGCTCAACAAAAGATCAACGCGATCATCGCCGACAATACTGAGCGCCTGCGTATTGGTGATCCAGCCGCCGATGGCATCAACCTCGCCTCGGACCAGCGGCGCTTTGTCGAAGCCGACATTGAGGATGGTGACGTCGGCAGGATCGATACCATTCTTGGCCAGCACGGCATCCATGGCGAAACGCGCCGTCGGCTGAATGCCGATCTTCTTTCCCTTCAGGTCAGCGACCGAGCGGACGGGGTTACCCGGCTTTGATGTCAGTGCGTAGGGGCCGGTACGAAAGCCACAGGCAAGGATCTTCACCGGAACGCCGCTCGCGCGAGCGGCATAAAGCTGCGGTGTTTCGGAAAACTGGCCGAGTTGCGCCGAACCCGCAACGACCGGCGGCACAGTTGCCGAGTTTGGTCCGCCCGGACTGAATTCGACCTCCAGACCTGCTTCCTGGAAGTAGCCGTTGGTGACGGCGACGATGTCGCCGATCTGGCCGTTCGACATCAACCAGTCATACTGGATGACCACTTTGGCGGCAGCGTTTGCCGTGCCGCCGAACAGTTGGATGCCTGGCCCGAATGCCGCGACGCCTGCGATACCGGCCTTCATCAAGGACCGGCGGTTCCAATTCTGCGTGTTCCCACTCATTTCTTTTGCTCCTGTTGTTTGCCAAGGATGCACGTCGGCTGCGGCTGGCCTGGCCGAGGGATCGGTTACCGGTGTTCGTCGTGGTAGTCGCCGGGGCCACCCTCGAGCCAGGCGTAGAGTTCCCAGAGGGTGTCGTCCGGATCGGTGAAGTAGACGCAGCGGGCGTTCCAGACGTAGTCGTCCGGCGCACGGTAGAAGGAGACCCCTTTGGCCGAGAGTTCGGCGTAGAGGCGGTCGATCTCGGCAGGCGTGTCGAGTTGCATTGCGACGCAGACCTTGTGCGCGCCTTTTGGCGCCCGCAGGTTGGAGGCGCCGGTATGACGGTTGATATGGTCAAGCTCCCAAGCAGCAAGGGTGATGCCGTCATTGTGGAAGTCGGCGAATCCCTCGGCGCGGCGGCGCATGCGGAATCCAAGCTTGTTGACGTAGAAGTCGACTGTTCGCTCGATGTTTTCCACGAGCAGGCAGACATCGGAGATCTTCTTGGCCTGGCCGAGCGGCATGGTTTACCTCGTCTTGGGAGGGTTTTGCGGCAGTGGAAGGCGGATGCCGACACGATCGGCTGCGCCGATAATGTGTGCGCGCATCGCTTCGCCGGCGGCGTCCGCGTCACCAGCCACGAGGGCCTCATAGATCTTTACATGTTCACCGACATTGATTTCGACCAGGTCGTGCAGTGGATTGGTCTGGCGGGCATAGTGGATGGAACGGCGTATCTGCTCGCAGACGAAGGAGATGAAGGTATGGATATAGCTGTTGCCGGTGGCGCGGGCGATTTCCCGATGAAAGGCCAGGTCGGCCTCGATGCTGCCTTCCTCCCATCGCTCCTCACCGCCCATTCGCTCGAGCGCTTCCTTGATCGCATCGAGATGTTCCTGGGCGCGCCTGGTGGCCGCGAGCGTCGCTGACTCGGTTTCGAGGATGCGCCGCAGCTCGAAGAGATGCTCCATATTCGCGTCGTTCTTCAGGGCCTCGCGGTCGATGCGGATGGCGGTGCGCTGCTCGGGCGCCAGCACGAATGCCCCGACACCCTGGCGAGCCTCGATCATGCCGTCAGCACGAAGCTGGGCAATCGCTTCGCGGACGACATTGCGGCTGACACCGAATTTTTCGGCAAGCTGCTGCTCCGTCGGAAGCCGGCTGCCGGGATTGACTTCGCCGGATTCGATTTCCCGGCTCAGCAGCGCCGCGACGCGATGGGGCAAGGCTTCGAAGACTCCGATCATCGGCGAACGCTGCTTCATGCGAGTTCCTTTTCCTCCGGAAACAGGCATCCCGGATTCATGAGACCGTCAGGATCGAAAGCGGATTTGACGGCTTTGAGCATTCGTTTGTGTATTGGCGGCAGCAACGACCAGAATACGTCCTTGCGGCTGCGGCCTATGCCATGCTCGGCGCTGATTGACCCACCGGCAGTGGTGACAAGGCCGTAGAGGTCAGTTTCGATGCTGACACCGATCGCGCGGGCGGCGGGTTCGCCCATGTCCTGCGGAGGCAGAACATTGAAGTGCACGTTGCCGTCACCTGCATGACCATAGGCGATCGACGTCCAGCCAGGATATTTTGACGCGACGATCCCGCGTGCCCGCTCGATCAGTGCCGGAACACCTGAAAGCGGCACCGAAAGGTCGGTCCGAACGTGGTAGCCGCGCCGCGCCTGTCCCTCGACGAGACCTTCGCGGATGGCCCAAAAGCATCTCGCCTGCGCCACGCTCTCGGCAAGGAAGGCACCCGTAACCAACCCGTCCTCCATTGCCTCTGCGAGGACGTTCTCGAGCAGTCTCCTGAGATCGATGGCGCCGCTGCATGAGGCCTCCATCAGAACATGGACAGGTGCTGCGATTGGAACCGCAAGTTCCGGATGGACCAAACGAGCAAGCGAGACGCACTCCTCGCCGATCACTTCGAAGGCGGTAAGCAAATCCGAACAGGCTCGGCGCGTATCGCGGAAAAGGCGCATCGCATCCTCGAAAGAGGCGACGCCGACATAGACCGTTTCCACTTTAGAGGGTTTCGGAAAGAGTTTCAGCTCGACGCCCGTGATGATGCCAAGCGTGCCTTCGCTTCCGATGAACAGCTGTTTGAGGTCGTAGCCGCGATTATCCTTGCGAAGGCCGGAAAAGCCGTTCCATAGCTCTCCGTCGGGCATAACAACTTCCAAGCCTAGGATTATGTCGCGCATCATGCCGTAACACAGCACGTTCACGCCTCCGGCATTGGTGGCGACATTGCCGCCGATCTGGCAACTCCCCTGCGCGCCGAGCGCGAGGGGGAAGAGGAGGTCCGCCACCTCGCAGGCATCCTTGACCTGCTGCAGGGTGCAGCCGGCATCGACACGGATCGTAAAATTTTCCGCGTCCAGCTGGCGGATTCGGTTCATGCGCTCAAGGCTGATGACAGCCGTATGGTCGGCGTCAGTGCTCATGCTTGCGGCAACTAGACCTGTATTGCCGCCCTGCGGCACGATTGTCAGGCCCGACTGCCCGCAGATCTTCACTGCATCCCGAACCTCCGCCGTCGAGGCCGGCCGCAAGATTGCCAGCGCCCGCCCTTTGTGGTCACCCGACCAATCCGTCAGATAACGAGCCATGCTGGCGCCGTCGAAAATCACGCCAGCGTCCCCCAGCACGCCGCGCAACACCTCTATCATTGGCAGGCGGCGAGTCGCCGCGGTCATTGTCGAAGGCCCCGTCATCGCCCCCACCACATGGCTGGATTGATCCCATCATATATATCATCCTACAACCAGACAAGTAAAAATTGACGCATGGTTCTATGGGCAAACGACCGGATCGAATCCAACCTGTCGTGGAACGCCAGACTTGGCGGAATGAGTCCCGATCAGCGGGGGGTTTCTATGACGCATTTCTGTCGGAGCGCAGGAACGGTGGCAGATGACACTGCTGTCCATTGCTGGGCTCGCGTCAATTGAATGAGAGACAGCCCGGTAGTGCCCGCTGCAGGTTGGCACTGTCACGGTGCCGGCCTGGGGACATGCCCCAAGGTCGGCGCGATGCGCCTCCATCAGGTGTTCCTGTCCGCGGATTCTACAGGAATCACCCTGCCGCCTTTCGTTGGATGGGAGCCACGACGGATAGTTCCACAACAGGATGGCGCCGTGCCCCACAAGCCGGCGGCTGCGACGGCGCCCATGCGCCCGTGGAAGCAATGCCATCGGACTGCGCCGATCGATACCAGACCGACGGAGCGATCAACCTTCAGGATCTCGTTGGCCCCGTTGGCGAACACGGACTGGCTGGCATCATCCGGGGTGCGATCATTCGGCAAGGCCGCGCAGCATATCGTGCTGCTCGACGACGATCCGCTGACGGCTGACAGTGATAAGACCGCGTTTTTGGAACTTGTCGAGGGTCATAGTCACCCACTGGCGCGTGGAGCCGACGATGTTGGCGAGTTCATCGTGCGTGATCTTCTTGTCGATAACGAGGCTGTTGCCCTCCGTGCGGCCGTGCGTGTCGGCGAAGACGATCAGGAGGTGAGCGAGCCTTTTGGTCACCGAGCGCGTTCCCAGCATCTGCACGAGCGCGGAGTAGCATTTTCCCTTGGCCACCAGCCCGTCGATCATACAGACCGCGAACCGCGGTATCGTCTCCACAAGATGGCGGATCCTTGAGCCGGTCAGGAAGCGAAGTCGCAGGTCTTCGTGCGCGTCGGCCGACCAGATGTGAACACCGCCGCCGAACACTTCGGGGCCTCCGACGAAATGCCCGGAACTCCAAAAGGCGAGCGTGATCTCGCGGCCTGACGGACCGACATAGAAGGTCCGTGCAACCCCGCTTTCGATCAGCCAGATGCCGTTGTGGCTATCACCCTGATGGAAGATGGCCTCGCCACGCCTTAAATTTGTCGCCGCGCCGCTCGCCCGCAGGAGCGCCAGTTCCTCGTGGCTCAATCGGTCAAGGAAGCTGGACCCCTCGTCGAGCCCGACCAGTTCCTCGCTGAGAAAAACCGCAGACCGACGGCCGGCAGCCAGTTCGTTGACAGTTCCCGAGCCATTCACACGCATAGTCAGGGCTCCCGCTGCGGCCGCTCGGACGCGGCAAGAAAGTCGGCCAGCGCTTCGCGCTCGCCAGGTTGGAGCGCGGCAGCGATCTCGTTCATAGCACCGGCCGGATCATTGTCGCGGGCGCCGCTGGCGAAGTCGGCGAGTTGCTTGACGAGATAGTCGCGATGCTGCGCCTCCAGCCATGGCGCAAGGGTGCCGGACGATTGTGCGCCTGCCGGATCGTGGCAGCCGGCGCAGGCCGGCAACCCTTCCCTTCCCCGGCCGAACAGCTCTCGACCCAGGTTGAATCCGGCGCCCTTCTCCTCACCCGGACGAGGCGCGGCAAGCGTGGAAAAATAGGCGGCGACCTTCTGCACGAGATGGGGCTCCAGCTCGGTCGAGATCGCCTCCATCTGGCCACCATCGTTGCGGCGCCGACCCGCACGAAAATCGCGGAACTGCTTTTCGATGTAAGTCGCGCGCTGGCCGGCAAGCTTCGGGAACTTGGCGACGGCGCTCAACCCGTCGAAACCGTGGCAAAGTCCGCAGACCTCCCACGGTTCCATCCCGCTCCTGTCGATCATGTCAGCGCGAGGTGCGGATACGCCGAGCGACCAAAAAGAGATCGCGAGCGCGATGGTCCCGAGCCCGCTGCGCCCTGACATCATGAGCCGCCCGTCTCCGCCAGCGGATGATCGGGGTGACCGTCCTTGTGCTGGCGGTGATGGTCGTGGTTGCCGCCTGCGGCCGCCCCGCCGACGGTCGCCTCGAAGACGAGGCTGTCCTGGTCGTCGAAAATGAGCCGGATCCGGAAATGCTCACCTTCATGGAAATTGCGCGAGGCGCCCATCAACATGAGATGCAGGCCGCCTGGAGCGAACGAGACCGTCTCGCCAGCGGTAAGCGTCAGTTGCGTCGCAGGCGTCATCATCGCGATGCCGTTGCGAGTCGAACTCTCGTGGATGGAAACTTGCGCGAAGTCGAGGCTTTCGGCGCCGATGACCTTCAGCGGTGCGCAGGCGGTGTTGACCAAGGTGAAATAAACCGCCCGCGTACCAATGCCTGGCGGCGACGGCGGAGACCATGCGTCCCTGATTTCGGCCGGACCGGCAGAGATCGCGTGAGTTCCATGCTCGTCGTGCGCGGAGGCGAGCGTGGCTCCGCACTCGACCACCGCTGCCGTGACCGTCGCGAGCACAACCATGAGATGATATTTCGCCATTCCGCCTCCTGTCCGGTTAGTCCGGGTCCGCTTCGCGCATGAGGCGGTAAAGATACGCCGCCGTGTTGTAGGGCTGGAATGGCGGAGTGATCTTCGCCCTGATCGATCCCTCCGGTGTCACGAACGCAACGGCCGCGCTGTGGACGACGTCGTAAGCCTTGTCATGCTCGCCCCTCTTTTTCAGGCTGTAGTAGCCGTCAAGGCTTGTGGTCAGCCCATCGATGTCACGGCGGTCCCCGGTTACCCCGACGAAGGCGAGATCGAAATGGGCGACGTAGTCGGCAAGCACGGCGCGGTCGCGGTCCGGGTCGACGGCCAGGAACACGATCTGCGGCAGCTTCTCCGGCGTGACGAGTTGCGAAAGCTCGCCGCGCACGGCACCGAGATTGGCCAGAGTGAAAGGGCATACGTCCGGACAATGCGTGAAGCCGAGGAATATCAGGGACCAGCGACCTTTCAGCTGCTCCAGCGTGAAGGGCTCACCTGCTTGATCAACAAGCGTGAAAGGCGCAATCGGTGACGGCTCGTCGAGGATCACCCCCTTTACCCCTTCGGCGAAGGCGGGCGGCGCGCCGAAAGCAAGGAGAACAAGCAGGACGGTGCGCTTAAGCATCGGAACCCCCATTCATCGGTTCTGCTGCTCGAAGGCCTTGAGGCTTTCGGCCCGGATCAGGTCGAGGCATTGCTTCTTGAGCTGCATGAATTGCGGCGTGGTCGCCATGTCGGCCGCGCGCGGTCGATCGAGAGGAACCCTGAGGTCGGCGATGATAGCACCCGGGCCGGCGCTCATGATCAGCACGCGGTCCGCCAAGAAAACCGCCTCGTCGACATCGTGGGTGACGAAGACCACGGTGGTGGAGAATGCGCTCCAAGTCGCGAGGAGGCTCTCCTGCATCATCAACCGCGTCTGGGCATCTAGTGCGCCGAAGGGCTCGTCCATCAGAAGCACGCTTGGGTAGTTTGCGAGCGCGCGGGCGATTCCGACGCGCTGCTGCATGCCGCCGGAGAGCTCGGCCGGATACTTGTCGGCGAACTTTGTCAGGCCAATCATTTCCAGGAAGGTGTTGGCGACCGAGTCGGTCTCGGCATAGCCGCGTCCGGCCAGTTTCGGGCCGAAGCCGATATTGTCGCGGATCGTCTTCCACGGGAACAGCGAGTACTGCTGAAAGACCATTCCTCGGTCGGGACCGGGCCCGGACACGGCTTCACCGTCGACCAGGACCGTCCCTGAGGAAGGCTTCACGTAACCGGCCATCGAATTGAGCAGCGTCGACTTTCCGCAGCCTGAAGGCCCGAGGAGGCAGACGAATTCGCCGGGCGCGATGTCCAGCGTTGTCTCCATCACCGCCGGGTGCGCGTCGTGTCCGCGGCCAAAGTGGATCGAGACGTTGCGGATCTCGATCTGGCCGCGCCCCGCATTGCGCGTCCCGGATCGCCGGTCCCGGGCATGCTCGCGAAGAGAAACAACATGCGTGTTCATGTGCCGTGGCTCCTCAGGTCAAACGGAGTTGGATTACTGGAGCGGCCGCAGCGGGTGGCTTCCTTCCCCGGGGACGAGGCGGCGTAGACCGCGGCCGCAAGCAGAGCAAAGCCCGCCGCCGTGATCCAGGGACCGATGGGCTCGATCCATAGCGAGAGTGGAACGCTCAGCCCCATCATCGACAGGCCGACCACCCAAGTGGGTGAGGCGCAGCAGACGACCCAGTACATTGTGATCGAGGTGAAACCGACCAGCGCGCTGCCGAGTCCTGCGGCAACAGGCGAGGACGCCGGGAGCGCGAGCCCGCAGCGGCGGCATTGCACTCGCAGCACCAGCACGGTGGCGAGCATCACCGCAAGTGCCATCAAGACGAACATTCGCGCCGGCACGATGTTCAGCGCCCACTCCGAGATACCGTGCCCGAAGTCGCGGTTCATGTAGCCGATCTCAAGAAGCCACTCCTCCGAGATGATGGCGACGGTGTCCAAGATCGACGGCGTGGAAACCAGGATCCGGCGAACGTTGGAAGGCCAGTCGTAAAGGGTCCAGTAATTGGGGAGATCGCCGAACCTGAGGACGAGCCCGGCGAGCTGGGCGGCGTAGAACATCAGCGGAAAACCGACGACCACTGCAAACCAAAGGCCCCGTTGCGCGCCGATGGCTTCGACGATGATCGGAATGCGACGCCGGGCGGGCACGATCATCAGCGCGCCCTCCGCTGCCAGGCGAGAAAGGGCTGCATCGCCAGCTTAACCGCATAGGTGGAAAGCGTTCCCAGCCCGCCGATCACCAGCATGCCGACGACAATGTCTGGATAGTTAATCAAGGAATAGGCGTTCCAGGTGAAGTACCCTATTCCGTACTGGCCCGAAATGATCTCGCCCGCGAGCAGCGAGAACCAGCTTACCCCCATGCCGATTGCCAGCCCCGCCGCGATGCTCGGCAAGGCCGCTGGAAGGATCACATGCCAGAAGATTTGCAGGCGCGAGGCGCCGAGCGATTTCGCGGCCCGCACGAGCACTTCGGGAGTCTGTTCGACGCCATGCAGTGTGTTGAGCACGATGGGGAAAAGCGCGCCCAGGAATGTGATGTAGACGATCGAGGATTCCTCTGACGGCCACATGAGGATGGCAAGCGGAATCCAGGCGACCGCCGGAATCGGCCGCAGGATCTCGATATAGGGATAGACGAAAGCGCGTGCGACCCGCGAGCGGGCCATCAACACGCCGGTGATCACGCCGAGGGCGGTGGCGAGGAGATAGCCGGTAAGGATACGCCGCATCGACACCGCGATATGGATGTAGAATTCGGGGTCGGCGAGATGGACCATGAAAGCCTCACCGACCCGGAGCGGCGGCGGCACGTTCTCGAAGTTGATGTACACGTTGAGTTTGGTGTGGGTCGCGACGTGCCAGAACACGAGCCCGACCAATAGCGCGGCGAGGCTGATCGCTACATTCGCCGCGTGGCGCGCAAGAACGCCGCGGAGAAACTCGGCGAAGTCCAGCCGCCGAGACCCTTGCGGGACGGCGTTTGGAGACGGTGTCGCGCAACCCGGCGCTTTTGATTCATGGCCATCTGAGACGGCGGCGGGTTCGTCGTGCTTGCTGGCATGGGCTTGCGATGACATCACGATGCTCTGCTCTCCTGGATGGCTGGCGCGGTGGCTTGCTGTCTGTCGGGTCCCGGAAAAGCCCGCACCCCTCCATTAGGTGCTATTCGGCCGGGACGAAGGCTGCGACGGCCGTCGGCAGATCGATCACCTCGCCGCCGATCTCCGCAGCGCGCGCATCCGCATCGGGCTTGCGCAGGAATGCCTCGTAGGCCCCATCCGAACCGTGAACGTAGAAGGCGGTCTTTCCAAAAAGCTTCAGCCCGGTCGTACGGTCATAGACGTAGGTCGCGTTGAGCTTGGCGCCGGTGGCCTCGAACTCGGCGATCGCCTTGAGGAATTCAGGCAGCGTCGGATAGCTCGAAATGCCATCGCGGGCATGCCAGATCTCGGCAGGCAGCCCGGCATTGGCGGCTGAAGGGTCGACCACGGAAGCCTTCTCGGCCGCGTAGTCGAGCCCGAGCTCGACGTAGGCGGACTTGACGAAATCTTCGGTGATCCAGGCATTGAAGTCGAGCGGCGGGATAGCCTTCTCCCTTTCGAGTACCTTGTGGTCGAATTTCAGCGCCTCGATCCACTGGTCTTTGATCGTCGGATCGAGCGTGAGATGCCCTCCCCTAGAGAAGTAGATGTAGAGCACCTCCTTCTCGACCCCGGTCCACTTCTCCATCAGCGCGACGGCTTCGGCCGGATTCTCGCGGATCCACTGGCCGGCTGTGACGACCGCTTTCACGAAGGCGGTGACGACCTCAGGATATTCCTTGGCGAAGTCCTCGCGCACGACCACGCCGTGCAGATAGGGCACGCCGGCCTGGCTGCCGTCGTAGATCTTGCGGCCCGTTCCTCGGAACTCCATTATCTCGGACCAGGGACAGAAGTCGGAGTGCGCATCGATCTTGCCGGCCGCGATGTTGGCGGCGCCGACCGCCGGGCTTTGGTTCTTCAGCGAAACGTCTTGCTGACTGATGCCAGCGTCCTGCATGGCCTTCAAGAGCATGCCCCAGGCCGCCGAGCCCACGGGCGTGGAGACGGATTTGCCCTTTATCTGATCGAAACTGAAGATGTCGGAATCGACGGGCACGACGACGGCGTTGCCGCTGCCCTTGAGATTGTAGCCGGTGCCGGCGACATAAAGCGTCCTGAGGGATTCAGTCTCCTGGAATTTGGCGCCGTTGACGATCAGCGGATAGTCGCCCATCACCCCAATATTCAGCTTGTTGGCGAGCATTTGGTTGGTGATCGGACCGCCAGAGGAATAGTCGCTCCACGAGATATCGTATTCGGTCCCGGCATAGGCGCCGTCTTTGGGCAGATACTTCTCGAGAAGGCCGAGTTCCTTGACCACGATGCCCGCGGTATAGGTATCGGTGCACATGCTCTGGTGGCCGATCGCAATCTCGATGGTCTTTGCGGTCGCGGGAAGCGAGCAGGAAAGCGCAAGCGCGAGCCCTGTCGCGACTGAATACATTTTCATTGGTCGACTCCTCACTGCCCTGGTTTGTCTTAATGCATACATCTAGTTTGCAAGTCGCATGCCAAACGGATCGGACAGTGGAGACGAATCAAGCTAAGTGTCTGACGTAGCTCGACAACATTCGGCTTTCAGCGCAGCATCCAGTTCCTGGATTGAGGTCCAGAGGCAGATCCTGAGCACAAGTGCGATGCATCTGCACCCCTAATCGACACCTCTGGCCGAAAAGAATTAATACAAGTTGCCGAGCGGGTATGACGTGAGAAGTTGCTTGCGGCACAGAAAAAGTAGAGGAGGAGTGCAAGATCGATCTAATCTATCCAGAGTTGAAGACCCGAGGCGCGAGAAACGTTCGGCGCGACCGAGGCTGCCGCCTGCGGCGCGGGATTAGTTTTGTGAAAATGGTTGGGTCAGACGGCCAGTGAGAAAAGCTGGTCGCGCACGGTCGCCGCATCCCATTCGAGCGCTCCCAGAGCGCTGAAGCGGATTTGTCCGGCCGGATCCACGGCGTAGCTGACAGGCAGCCCGTAGACGTTCCATGGCTTCGCCAGGACGGTGCGCTCATCGCCGACGATGACAAGGCCCTCGTGGTCGATGCGGGAGAGGAAGTCGCGGATGCGATCCGGACCGTCGCCCAGGTTAATGGCCAGAATAGCGAAACGGTCGAACGGAAGGTTGCGCTTCAACCGCGCGAGTGACGGCAACTCGCGGCGACAGGGCGCACACCATGCTGCCCAGAACGATACCACGACGACCTTCCCTCGATAATCGGCCGTGGCATGCATGTTCCCCTCGATATCGGCAAGGTCGATGGCGGGAGCTTCGACCGGCTCGGCCACAGCCACGAGCGGCGGCGGTGCGACATCGCTTGCAGTCGCCCCGCACGGCAGAGCCAGCGCGCAAGCGGCGAATGCCCCGGAGCGTTTCAACAGCTCACGTCGGCTGACACGGGTCACCATCGTGGCACCCGCAGTTTGAACCGGTGCGATTCCGGCCTTGCATAGAGATACTCGAAATCGATCGGCCGGCAATTCATATCGTGGCTGAGGCGCTCGATCCGGATCAGCCGCTCGTCCGGCCCGAGCGCCAGATGCCCGCGCATCTGCTTGTGCGGGGCGACAACATCCATGACTATGTCGGCGAAGCTGATCTCGATCCCGAGCGACGTCTCGATTAGCTTGAAGATGTCGACATTCGCCAGGTCCAGCTTGAGCAGCTGCGCACCGATTTCGAGCGGAAAAAAGCTGACGTCCATCGACATCGTGACGTTCGCGGCGATGCGAAGCCGTTCGATCCGCACCACTCGGGCTCCGCGTTCAAGGCGCAGCGCCTGCGCCACCTCGGACGGCGCCTCGACCTCGCCCGCGCTCAACACCTGCGAACGGGTTCCGACGCCGAGCGGCGCCATTATCTCGCCAAAGCCTTGAAGCCGTCCCAAATCCTGGATGGCTTTAAGGTTCCTGACCAGATGGCCCTTGCCCCGATGCCCGTCGACGAGTTCCGCGTCGCGCAGGAGGTCGAGGGCCAGGCGAACCGTTACTCGGCTGACGCCGTACTTCTCGACCAGCTTGTTCTCGCTCGGGAGATAGCTTCCCGGAGGATAGGCCCCCGAGAGGATGTCCCGCATGAGCTCGTCGCGGAGGGCCTTGTATTTGGGCATGCGTCCCTCGGCGGGATCTTCCAGGCAGTGCAGAGGCTCTGCCAGCATCGGCAACGGCAGGGGATCCTCCAGTCGGGCCAACACTCTCATTGGCGTGCTCCATACGGTTCCGGTGGCCCGCTGTCCGGATGTTTTGCCCATCGGGTCGGCGACGAGCCCCCTCGGGACTCGCCCGGCTGGCGCAACTGACCAGTCACCGCATCCGCCTATCCGTTACTGCCCGATCCTTCCGAGCGCCCAGCGTACATTCTTGCGCACGTCCGGATCGGGATCGTTGACCAGACCCTCGAGATAGGGCAGCGCTGTGCTGCTGGCGATCTCGCCAAGTGCGGCCGCGGCCTCCTTGCGCAGATTGCTGATCCCGTGTTCGAGTTGGCCGGCTATTGCGTGGACGGCTTCGGCCGCCTGGAGCTGCCCGAGGCTGCGCACCGCCTTCACGCGGACCTGCCAGGACGAGTCGGTCAACAAGCCGATGAGAGGACCGGTCGCATTGCGGAAGCGGGACTTGCCGAGCACTTCCGCGGCGATCTCGCGCACCGCCCAGCTTGCGTCCGCAAGCGCGGCGATCAGGGCCTCGCCGACACGCGGCGATCTGGTGAAGGCGAGCGCTCCGATCGCAGCCTTGCGAACGTCGGCATCAACATCGCGGCAGCAGGCGATGAGCGCAGGCAGCGCCTCCTCTGGCTTGAGATAGCCCACGACTCCTACCGCCTGCACGCGCACTGCTGCAACGGGATCACTGAGTGCTCTGATGCCTCGTGCCAGGCTTTCGGGGTGCCGCAACTCCTTGAGGCCGCGTAGCGCGCCCACCCGAACGGCCGGCAGAGCATGTTCCGTCAAGGGTAGGATCGGCCCGGCCGCGGTCGGCTCCTTGAGTTCCGCGAGGCTATCGGCGGCAGCCTGGGCGACGCGCGGGTCGTCGTCTTGCAGGCCGATCACAAGAGCCGCGGCCGCGGGTTCACCGTCGAACTCGCCCAGCGCAATCGCCGCCTGCAGCCTGACCTCCGGGCTGGGATCCTTAAGCGCCGAGCCGATGTGCGCGATCACGTCCGGCGAAGCCGTGTCGGCAAGGTCCATCACCGCGACCCGCCTGACCGCCGCATCCCGATCAGCCAACTTTTCGACAATTTGCGGAATCTGGTCGAATTCTTCGAAAGGCTCGAACATCCTGCCGCCCTCCCCTTATTTGAGCAGATAGGGAATGTTGACCGTCACTGCCCCGGTCGGACAGTCGGCCTCGCATGGCATGCAGTACCAGCACTCGTCATACTTCATATAGGCCTTGCCGGTGAGGTCGCTGATGCGGAGCACGTCGAGCGGGCAGACGTCGACGCACACCGTGCAGCCCTTGTCGGCGATGCACTTGGCCTCGTCGACGACGACCGGTACGGAGGTGGCTGTATTGGCTAGCGGCATCGTCTTCTCCGGTGTCCGGCTGGCGCGTCAGGCATGAGCCTTGACGCGCTGGTTGTAATAAGCGTCCTTCTCTTCATCCGCGATCGGGATGATGTACGGCTTGACCGGATGTTTCTCGCAGGTCATTTCGCCGTCCTGCTTCGAGAGAAGAACATGGCACTTCCAGTCCTCGTCGTCGCGCTCGGGATGGTCGACGCGCCAATGGTAGAGTCCCCAGCGGCTTTCCTTGCGGTAAAGCGAGGCGTGGGCCGCCATGTCGGCACAGTCAAGAATGCTCGCCACTTCCATGGCGCGCATCAGTTCGTGCGCGTCCCGGGCCACCATGGCCTTCTCCATGTCCTCGCGAACCTCGGCCAGCCTCGACTGGCACAGCTCGTATTTGCGCGTCACCTTCGGCGGCTGCAGGTAGTCGTTCACCAGGCGGCGGATCTTGTATTCAATCTGGTTTGGCGGAATGCCGTCCTCGCGCCTCGTCGGGGCGAGCACGCGGTCGCGTTCGATGGCGACAGCATCCTCATCGAACCCGTCGAGGTCGACTCCGTTTGCGAAATCGATGGCGTCCTCTCCCGCAACCGCCCCATTGGTGAAGGCGCCCAACATGTAGTTGTGCGGCACGCTCGCCATGTCGCCGGCCGCGTAGAGGCCGGCTACGGTCGTGCGGGCGAACTCGTCCACATAGACGCCGGAAGCCGAGTGCCCCGAGCAGAAGCCGATCTCCGAGATGTGCATTTCGATCATGTCCCGGGCGTATCGCGTGCCGCGTCCGTCGTGGAAGCGGCCGCGGCTGGGCCGCTCGACCGTGTGGAGGATCTGCTCGATGTGGTTGGCGGTGTCTTCGTGAAGGTGGTTGAGCTTGAGGAAGACCGGTCCGTTGCCGGAGAGGAGCTCGTTGTAGAATTCCTGCATCATCTGTCCGGACCAGTAGTCGCATTCAATGAAGCGCTCGTTGCGGCTGTTGGCAGTGTAGCCGCCGAAGGGGCCGGCGACATAGGCGCAGGCCGGCCCGTTGTAGTCCTTGATCAGCGGGTTGATCTGGAAGCATTCCAGGTTCGCCAGCTTGGCGCCGGCATGATAGGCCATGGCGTAGCCCTCGCCGGAATTGGCGGGGTTCTCGTAGGTACCGTATAGATAGCCTGACGTGGGCAGTCCGAGCCGGCCCGCGGCACCCATGCACATGATGACAGCCTTGGCCTTGATGATCAGGAACTCTCCACTGCGCGTATTGACGGCGATCGCACCGGCGACGCGGCCGCTCCTGCCGTTCAGAAGCCTTGTCGCCATGAAGCGGTTAGAGATCAGCACGCGCTCGCGCTTGAGCTGCCGGTAGAGCGCCTTCTTGACCGTCTCGCCATTCGGCATGGGCAGGACATAGGTCCCCATATGGTGGACCTTCTTGACGTCGAACTCGCCATTCTCGTCCTTCTGGAAGCGGATGCCGAAGCGGTCGAGTTCCTGGATGATGCCGAAGCAATTCTGTGCATATTTGTAGACGGCCGCCTGATCACAGATGCCGTCATTGGCGATGGTGATTTCCTTCGTGTACTGTTCGGGCGTCGAGTGACCGGGAATAACGGCGTTGTTGAGCCCGTCCATGCCCATCGAGATGGCGCCCGACCGCTTCACATTCGCCTTTTCCAGAAGAATGACAGTCGCGTTCGGGTTTTTCTTCCGTGCCTTGTAGGCGGCCATGGGTCCGGCAGTTCCGCCGCCGATCACAAGGACGTCGCATTCAACCTCTGATTGGCCGGAGCGGATTTCATCCATTCCCATTCTCCCGAAGAAACTCAGTTTTCGGTTCCAGGCTAGACCTGGTTCACGGACGGGTCCGTCAACTTATTGCCTGATCGGCGGGGATTTCCATGGCCAGGGCGCGCAGGAGGCTCCACGGATAGATCCCCCGGGCGTGACCGTCGGAGAACGCTATGTTGATCGCGTAGGAGCCGACCGGCCTTATGTCATCGATGGTAAGGTCGAGTGTTGACGGGACATCCCACCTGTCGAGGCGAAGCCGCTTTGCGCCCGCCGACTGGCAGTTCCCACGCAGGTGTTGTGCGGTGAGTTCGTGCCGAAGCCCGTCGCTCCAGACGATGCTGAGGCTCTCGCGCGCCGCGTTCAGGCGCAGCTCGACAGGAGCTGCATCCCTTGAACCGGCGTTCGGCTCGTCGCGATTAGACATTTCCAACTCCAATTTGTTCCACTCTTTAAGGGAACCACGGTCGCGGCGCGCGCAATAGCAACTAGTTGACTGAAGTGCGTGCTGTTTCCGGAGCATGGTCCGGGCAAATCTCGAATGCCCCCGGGGAAGAGCCATGACCTTCGTCGTCACCGACAGTTGCATCCGCTGCAAATACACCGATTGCGTCGAGGTGTGCCCGGTCGATTGTTTCAAGGAAGGCGAGAACATGCTCGTCATCGACCCCGACGAATGCATTGACTGCGGGGTTTGCGAACCGGAGTGCCCGGCCGACGCGATTCTGCCCGACACGCACGCGGACGCGGAGCGCTGGCTGGCGCTCAACACCAAACTGGCGGCGTTGTGGCCCGTCATCACAGGAAGAAAGGAACCTCTCGCCGAGGCGGAGGAGTGGAACGGCGTTCCCGACAAGCTGCCCTTCCTGAGCGAGAAGGCTGCGGTGCCCGCCTGACCCTGACAGGATTTCCCTTCAAGACACGAACGCGGAGCCCCCATGAATGTAGTCGCCAATCGCCAGGCAATCGCCGATTGCGCCCCAACCGGGACCTTCATCATCGACGTGCTTGACGTTGAGCACTACACCGATCGCATGTTCTCCTTCCGCACGACGCGGCCGGCCAGCTTCCGCTTTCGTTCCGGCGAGTTCGTCATGATCGGGCTGATCGTCAGCGGCAAGCCTCTCTACCGCGCCTATTCTATCGCCAGCCCGGCCTGGGCTGACGAGTTGGAGTTCTTCTCGGTCAAGGTGCCCGACGGTCCGCTGACTTCGCGCCTCCAGACGATCCGACGTGGCGACGCAATCCTCATGCGCCAGAAGCCAACCGGCACCCTTGTAAATGACGCGCTCGAGGCAGGCAGGCGACTCTACATGTTTTCCACCGGCACTGGAATCGCCCCCTTCGCGAGCCTCGCGCGCGACCCCGAAACCTACGAAAAGTTCGACGAAATCATCCTGACCCACACCTGCCGCGAGGTTGCGGAGCTACGCTATGGAGTCGATCTCGTGGAGAGCATCCGCGGAGACGAAATGCTGCGCGAGCTGTTCGACGTTTCCCGGCTTCGCCACTACACGACCGCCACCCGCGAGCCGCACCTGCGCCACGGCAGGATCACCGACCTCGTCGCCTCGGGTGGATTGTTCGACGAGCTCGGCGTCCCGCCGCTAGATCCGGCGCATGACAGGGCAATGATCTGCGGATCGGCCCCTATGTTGCGCGATACCAAGGAGCTGCTCGAGCGTGCTGGACTGACGGAAGGCTCTAACAGCCGGCCCGGCCAATTCGTCATCGAGCGCGCTTTCGTCGAATGAACGCCGGACATCTTGTCCGGCTGGTCCCGGGCGTAGCGCTGTGTGGCGCGATCGCTTTCGCGGCGACGCTGCTGCAAGCGCTGCAACAGAGCCTGATCGGCCGGCCAGGGCTTGACGCGCTTGTTCTGGCGATCCTGATCGGCATCGGCGTTCGCTCCCAACTCGGCCCCAACGACCGATTTGCGCCGGGCGTCGATTTCAGCGCTCGGACAATGCTGGAGATCGCCGTGGCCTTGCTCGGCCTTTCGGTGAGCTTCGCCGAGGTAGCTCGCGCCGGATTGCCGCTTCCTGCCGCCATCGTCGGTGTCGTCGCGGTTTCGATCCTGTCAAGTTACGGAATCTGCCGTCTGCTTGGCATCGGCCCGCGCATGGCCATTCTTGTCGCATGCGGCAACGCGATCTGCGGCAATTCGGCGATCGTGGCGGTCGCTCCGGCAATCCGCGCCTCGTCGGAGGACGTTGCGTCGGCTATCACCTTCAGCGCAATACTCGGCGTGGTCATCGTGCTTGTCCTCCCCTTTATGATCCCGTTGGCCGGTCTATCCGACTATCAATTCGGCGTTCTGGCTGGATTGACCATCTATGCTGTGCCGCAGGTCATGGCCGCAGCGGTGCCGGTCAGCTTGCATGCCGTACAGGTAGCCACTCTGGTAAAGCTCATTCGCGTGTTGATGCTTGGCCCGATCGTCATGGTCATGTCGATCCTCGCGAACTGGAACGGCGGCGCCCTGGCCGGCGGAACGACTCAATCGGCGCCTCAAGCGTCAAACGCCTGGCAGATGGTCCCGCTGTTCATTCCGGCCTTCCTGCTTCTGGCCGTGCTGCGCAGCGCGGACGTATTTCCCGCTAGCTTGGTCGAAACTTCGGTCATCACAAGCAGACTTTTGTGTGTCGTGGCCATGGCAGGCCTCGGGCTTTGTGTCGACATGCGGCATATACTTCGCCTTTCGGTACGGCTGACGCTGGCCGTCCTGCTTTCGGTGGGAATCCTGATGCTCGCCAGCCTCGCCGCGGTTCGTCTTATCGGCATCGATAGCTAGGCGAGCGCGGACAGATTGTCTGAACTGAGAGGGACGGTTCTGGCTCATCGTAGCTTCATTCTTGTACACCGTGGCCGATCTAGGGGCGCAAAGGGGCTAAGGTTCCGCATGAGCGGCGTAGCGTTTGCGGTGACAACCGCGGAGCAGGCGACCGGGGTCTGATGGCTGAGCTCCACTACATTCTTCCGTGCGTTTTGCGCGGTTCATCAGGAGTTCCACACTGCCTTTTATGCGACACTCGGACGTCAAAGCCATGTTGGCAGACCTCCAAAAGCGACGGTGCCAACGACCCATCCGAGGACCAGCCAATTATTTCGGCATATGCGTTCCAATCCCGTCTCATCCGCCGACTGCCTCGGCCTATGAGCCTCCAACAAGCTGTGGTCGGTTTGGCCGGCTCGAGAGCCGTCAACCGCGACAGACTCGCCCGTGTTTTGCACGCGGCTGACGGTGGCCGCAAGACGCGGTCCTCGGGCGCGATGTGACCGACGGTGAAGCGCTGGCGGCGCAGGGCCCCAATTCAGTGAGCCGCCGTCGGATCGATAATGGCGGGCATCGTCCTAGGCCGTTACGTTCGGTGGCCTTCGTGCGTGCTCCTCGGCCTTAAAGCGCTCGACCCAGCGCGCCACGATCTTCGGGGACGCACCATTGCTCAGCAACACGTGCCTCGGTGACCGACGGCGCCATCTCGTCTCGACGCCGCGGCGTCAGACGGTATCTGAGCGAACAGCAACCTGCCCAGGGCGGCGGCTGCATTCGCTCAACAAGGAGACGTATGATGGTGTCATCTTCCATCCAATTCGGTTCGACGACCATCCAAACGCGTGGCTTGCCGGGTAGGACGGCGATTCCCCTCCTCATCTTGGTATCTGATGTCTCCGGTTCAGATGAAGAACCAGCAAGATCGGCACCTCGACGGCAGTCCCGGTGCCGCACGGCATTCAAACGATCGCTAAAATCAAGCCTCTCAACGCTGCTTCTCCTGTCCGCACCCGGGCAGGCGGTGGCTCAAATTGGACTCGGGATGGCAGCAATTTGGAGCAGCATACCTACAATCCGGTGGAGTTGCGGCCGGCCTCGCCTGGATCGGAATGCTGACGTCGCTCAACGTCGCGGCGCAGATGGCCTCGCCGGGATGGGTGAAGGCACGCCCGCTCGCAGTCTATATTCTCGAGTTTCAGGGAGCCATGACGGGCGGGAGCATTCTGTGGGGCTCGCTTGCCGCCGCTACCAGCGTTCCCACGGCGCTGGTGTTTGCTGCCGCCGGGGAGGCTGCGGCGCTGATCCTGGCGTTCCGCTGGCGCCTGCCGCAGGATTCAGCCACCGATCTGTCGCCCTCGAACCATTGGGGCCGAACCGGTGGTATCCGTCCAGCCGGCCGACGACCGCGGGCCGGTTCTCATCGAGATCGAATATCGGGTCGAGCCCGCGCGACTTTCCGAATTCGTCTCCGCGCTGCGCGGATTCCGATCCTCGCGGCAGCGTGACGGCGCCATCCGATGGGACGTCTGGGAGGACGTCGCGGAGCCAGGGCGGATCGTCGAAAGCTTCGTCGTCGAGAGCTGGGTCGAGCACCAGCGCCAGCACGCGCGCGTAACCCATGCCGACCTACGCGATCAGCAACTGCTCAACGCCTTCCATGTCGGCGACCGGCCGCCCGTCGTGTGGCATCTGTTGAGGCCGCTATGACGGACCGCACGCAGCGGAACCGGCCGTCCCGCCGCCCGGTGCGCAAGGCAGTGCGGCATCTACCCTGCAACACCCGACAACCCACTCGAAACCAACGAAAGGAAGACATGCCATGACCACCATCACCACATCCGACGGGACTACCCTCTTCTACAAGGATTGGGGGCCGAAAGACGCGCAGCCTATCGTATTTCACCATGGCTGGCCGCTAAGCGCCGACGACTGGGACAACCAGATGCTGTTCTTCCTGTCCGAAGGCTATCGTGTGATCGCGCATGATCGCCGCGGCCATGGCCGGTCCGACCAGACCGACTTGGGCAACGACATGGACACCTATGCCGCGGACGTGGCTGAGATCGCCAAGGCGCTCGATCTGCGCGACGCGGTCCACATCGGCCATTCGACCGGCGGCGGCGAAGTCACGCGTTATGCGGCGCGCGCCGAACGCGGCCGTGTGGCCAAGGCCATTCTGATCGCAGCGATCCCGCCGGTGATGGCTCAGTCCGACGCCAACCCGGACGGCATTCCGATGGAGGTCTTCGACGGGTTGCGCTCCGCCCTGGAGGCAAACCGTCCGCAATTCTATCGCGATCTGCCGAGCGGACCCTTCTACGGTTTCAACCGGGAGGGCGCGAAGGTCAGCCAGGGCCTGATCGACAATTGGTGGCGCCAGGGCATGAGCGGCGGCGCCAAGGCGCATCATGACTGCATCGAAGTGTTTTCGGAGACCGACTTCACGGAAGATCTGAAAGCACTCACCGTTCCCGTGCTGATCATCCACGGCGAGGACGATCAGATCGTGCCGATCGAGAACGCGGCTCACAAGGCAATCAAGCTCGTCAGGGACGGCACGCTGAAGACCTATCGCGGCCTTTCTCACGGCCTGTTCGCCACGCATCCGGAGGTGGTGAACCCGGATATGCTGGCCTTCATCCGCGCCTGACATGCGTTCGCAATAGATGAACGGCGGTCGCGACCACCGCGACCGCCGAAAGCGCGTCTCCGTGCATCTCCTTCGCACCGTCGCTGGCGCGAGGTTACACTGCCGGAAAGACGTGGCTTTCAGCTGGAGTTTGTTCGGCGCCGTCGGAAGCGTTGGCAATCGGTGCTCGGAGCGCGAAGATAAAGGCATGGGAACCATGAATGTCGTCAGGATCGCGATTGCCGGTTTCGGGGGCGTGGGCCGCGCCACGGCCAAACTTCTCCTAGCCCGCCGCGAGCGCTACCGGCAGGTCCATGGAGCCGACATTCGCCTCGTCGCCGTATGCGGTTCGCGATCCGGCCTGGCCGACGCGGACGGTCTCGAAGCCGGGCGCCTGGACGCGCTCGAACCTGGCCTGACCGGTCCGGCATTCATCGAGGCAAGCGCCGCCGACATTCTCATCGAGGCGGGCCCGAGCGATTTCCGGACCGGCGGCCCCGGCCTCGCCTATATTCGTTCCTCGCTTTCGGCGGGGCGCGACACCATCGTCATATCGAAAGGCGCACTGGTCCACAGTGGACCGGAACTGCGGGCCCTGGCGCGCTCCTCGGGCGCAATGCTGAAACTCAGCGGCGCCGCCGCGGCCGCGCTGCCGACCATAGACCTTCTCGAGCACAGCCTGAGAGGCTGCGAAGTGCTCGAAATCGAGGGCATTCTGAACGCCACAACCAATTACCTGCTCGACGCGATGATGAATCAGAACCTCGGCTTCGACGAGGCGCTCGCGCGCGCCCAGGCGGGCGGTTTCGCCGAAGCCGACCCGCGCAACGATACCGAGGGCTGGGACACCGCCAGCAAGCTCATCCTCATCGCCAATTTCGGGCTGGACGCCGTCCTGACGATGGATGACCTCTCCGTCGACGGCATCCAGTCGATTTCGGGGCACGATATCGAGACGTGGCGAAAGCAGCGTCTCGTGCCCAAGCTCGTGGGGAGCCTCATCCGGACGGACGGCGCGACGCGGGCGGCCGTCGGCGTCCGGACCTACCCGCCGAGCGATCCGCTCGCGCATGTGTCGGGAAAGAACAAGGCGATCCGCATCACCACCGACGCGATGGGCGAGACGATCGCCATCGGATCCGGAACGGAGCCTCTCGCCACGGCGGCGGCCGCGCTGAAGGATCTCGAACACATCCTCTCGGCGAGAGCCGAGCGGGCAACTGCTGGATGGGAAGGAGAGCCATGATACGCAAGGGCGTGCAGGCCATTCGCCATGTCGGCTTCGAGGATCTCGGCAGCTTCGCGGTTCCCCTGCGGGAGGCCGGCTACGACATCGAATACATCGATGTGGCCGAGCGCGATCCGGCGACGCTCGACCCCCTCGGCGCCGATCTCCTCGTGGTTCTGGGCGGTCCGATCGGCGTCTATGATCACGATGCCTATCCAGTCGTCACCGACGAGATACGACTGCTGCGGGCGCGGCTCGCAGCGGACCGGCCGACGCTCGGCATCTGCCTTGGCGCGCAGCTGATGGCTGCGGCCCTCGGTGCGCGCGTC
Source organism: Mesorhizobium alhagi CCNWXJ12-2 (assembly GCF_000236565.1). Lineage (GTDB taxonomy): Bacteria > Pseudomonadota > Alphaproteobacteria > Rhizobiales > Rhizobiaceae > Allomesorhizobium > Allomesorhizobium alhagi. Next base: position 27,021 of record NZ_AHAM01000289.1, read on the forward strand.
TATCCGGGTCCGGCCAAGGAGATCGGCTGGTCGGCGCTCGACCTGTCGGAAACGGCCGAGCCCAATCCTCTCGCTGTGCTGCGCGGCGTGCCCGTGCTTCACTGGCATGGCGACACGTTCGATCTGCCGGAAGGCGGCACGCTCCTCGCATCCACGCCGATCTGCGCGAACCAGGCCTTCTCGCGCGGACCGAACGTGCTCGGTCTCCAGTTCCACCCGGAGGTCCTGGATGCGCGGTTCGAGCACTGGCTGCTGGGCCACGCCAGTGAACTGGCCACGGCAGGCATCGACCCGGGCACGCTGCGCCGCGATGCCGGGCGGCATGCCAGCGCGCTCGAAAGAGCCGGCGCCGTCCTTGTGGCCGGGTGGCTGTCGCGCCTGACGCTCTAGCTTCCCGGCGGTCACCGCAGAGCGAAGGAACGCACCGGGTCGCGAACCGCCCGACGATAGTCGGTCGGGCTCATGCGCTGGTGCTTGATGAAAACCCGGGCAAGCACCTGGTTCGACGAATATCCCACCTCCTGCGCGATCTCGGTGACCGACAGATCCGTTGTCTCGAGGAGTTCGCAGGTTCTCTCCATCCTCAGTCGCGTCAGATAGACCCGAGGCGGCACGCCGAGGCTCTGCTTGAACATGCGGGCGAAATGAAAGGGCGACAGCCGCGCTTCGGCCGCCAGTTCGTCGAGGCTGATGTCTTCCGAAAGGCGCTCCCGCATGAACTC
>NZ_AHAM01000288.1 GCF_000236565.1 Mesorhizobium alhagi CCNWXJ12-2
AGATGGCCGACCACCGAAAGTTAGCTCCCCCAGCTCATACTGCAACGCACAAATTTGCATGCTGCATGTGCAAAGGTAACATAGCTCAGGAACGGATCGAAACGGTTCTTGCCGGTCAAGCTATGCCTGCACGCATGCGCCGAAGCGAATCTAGCCATGACGACCGATCAGACAATCATCGTTCCCGGCCGTGGTCGGATCGGCAACCACGCACAGTTTTATCGACATGCTGGTCACCATTTGGAACAAGGAGCAGCCTCCTGCGTATGCTGACAGTGGGCGCTGCCGCAGAGGCGATCGCCATCCAGGCCCCTGCTACGCGAATTCCTGTATCCGTATCCGACATGAAATCTCATCCTGGCGCGTCGGCCAGCACATTAATCAGCAATGCCGAGAGCCCACACCTCCTTACCGCGGCTCAATGCCGATTATCTAACGCTAGGAGCCTGTCCAGATAGGCCCGGCATAGGGCTGTTGGCTGAC
>NZ_AHAM01000287.1 GCF_000236565.1 Mesorhizobium alhagi CCNWXJ12-2
TTAGTCCACTGCCCCACCGAATCCTTCTTAGGATCGAGCGGACGCTTTTGGCCGCGTCGCCGGTATCAGCGCTGGAAAGACCGGGCAGATTTGTGAAGGTGCTGGTTGCGCAATGGTTTTCGCGGTAAATTGTTGCCCTACGTAAATCGATCGCGGAGGGAACTATGTGGCTGCGGCTCACAAAAGAGACCGGCGCTATCGTCGCCGTAAACATGGACAACGTGACAGATTTTACCCGTGAGGGTAGCGCCACGAATCTAAGGACCGTTTCCCCTTCGGGCGACAAGTTTCACATTGTTCGCGTGAGCGAGGATGTTGATGACATCATGAGACTGATCGAAGCGGAACAACAGCCTCGATAGGCAATTTCAGGCAATATGCCCTGCCCGTGCAGCGGGAACACTCCATATCGTTCCGGCATGTGACGCTGAGGCCACGCACAGGCGAACGCGCAAATCACCAAGGCATACAATCCCCTGGATCATGCCAATGAACGCTGTTTCGGCTTTATTCCTATTATGAACAGTGTTCATTTTAGCCGGACCGGATGGCGGCGGCAATGTTCTCGGCGGCAACAGCGGCTTCCTCAGCGGGTTGAACTGCAGCCCAAGCACGTCTTGCACAATCATCAGCCAAACCAGCGCTGCGTTCACGTTCGGCAAGGAGGGCGCGGGCTATAACCCGAACCGACCCATCATCGTGCCCTAGTGGGAGGTTGTCGAACACCTCTCGCGCCGCCTTCAGGATTCTATCCGGTATCTCCGTCATCACTCACACCAGCACCAGGTTCGAGGCGGCGACTTACGTTGGCACCGAACTACCGGATTCGACCAAGACGCGCGCCGTCTGTACTTCCTTGACGCCTTCCAGCAGCTCGACGAGGCGGACGAACTGCCCCTCTTCGATCCGCGCCGGCCCGGCATAAGCCGCAGGCCACGGTCGCGCATTCCGTCGAAGACGCCAGTGTCGACCGCCCGCTTGATCCTGGCGATTGTGCCGTCGTCGATCGGCACCGCAAAGCCTTGACTATGGAGCAGGCCCCGCGCCCGGTCGAATGTGCCGACAATGCCGCCCAGAGCCGAGGCTAGGGGCGAGGCGAGCCGGTTCCAGCCGCAGCGGATGCCCTGAAACGTTGGATCATTGCCTAATTTTCCGGACGAGGGGAAAGCCAACAGAATTCCATCGTAAGGATGGCGGTTGGCCTGGAGGCTGGTCGAACCTCGGCGTTCGCATCCAAGGCGCTTTGTCGCCGCGCGATGACCGAGACACTCCCATTTGTACGCCAGCATCCGCGATTTCATCGCGCAACGTTTCTTCGATTTCCCATCGAGTAGCGTCGGCCTCGGGGTGATTTCTCAGCAGTTGGTCAGCCTTTGCCTCAAGGTCCAGTGACGAATTTCGCTTTTGGGCGTACGAAACCGTGTCTGCTATTTCCAACGCCAATGGAAGCTTAGACATCGACTTCTCCTCCTCTGAGCTGCCGCGCCTTGTCCATACGACCTCGATTGGGCGAAATTGCGGGCAACCCAAGAAGGTTGACGCCGCCATGGCTATATTCGACGTGGTCTAACTCGGCAGGACCACTTCGAAGATTACAACGACACGTAGAACCTCGTTCCCGCTTTCGTCGCGGAGACAGCTCGCTAGGTCTCTTTGTTTCCGGACCTAAGCACGAAGGGCATGATTTCGACCAAAGTGTTTATCGCCTTGTCCTTGGGATCTTCGATATCGAAATGCTCCGATCCATAGCCGTCAATTGAAACATGGCCGTTGTTGTGGAAGTCGGAGAAGTACCTCATTGCAATGACTTAGAGCGGTCGTTTTGCCCTTCAATCTGCCAATCCCGCCGGGCCGCGCCATCCGCCCTGGGGGAACGGATTCAGCTCGGCAACGCGAGGGCAGCGAGTGGATTCCGGCAGCCGGCGGTGAAGCAACCCTCAGATCGTGTTTTGGCAGCTGTTGGCCGTGGTAAAATCGACTCGCATGGTCCCTCGTTTCCTACCGTGGGGGAGACCGTGCGGGCTGGCGCTACTGGGGCGACTGAGTAGCGCCAGCCACCCGATCTGCAGTTATGTTCGCTAATCTGCTAATCTGCTGTGTACGGACAAAGCAACGGCGATGATAGCGGACTCGGACGACACCGCGCCGGGCGCTCAGGGGCCGAGCTGCTTTGATAATAGCCAGGATGGACATCACCGTTCTGGCTCCAGCACTTTCGGAGGAAACACCGGGCGATGCCATGCCAAGCCTGACGATGCGGGACTGTCCGCAGAAATTGCCATCGGTGCCCTTGTCGGCCGCAAAACGGTCGAGCCCGTCAGGCGTTTCGGAGATGTTGACCGTCATATCGGCCGCGGCCTGTCGCGCATGTCGAGAGGGTGAACGGGCTCAGATCCGTTGCGAGATCATGTCGCCCCTGCCCCGGCGCGGCCAGGATGCATAGGAATTCCGATCGGGCCAAAGCCCGTCACGAGCACGGCTTTGCCCAGCATCGGCCCGGCTCGCCGCGTGGCATGACGGCAGACCGCCAAAGGTTCGGCATCGCCGCTTCGCCCGGGTTAGCCCGTCGGCCGGCGCGCGCTGCGCGGCATCCGCCACAAGCACCTCACGGAAGGCGCCCTGATCGGCAAAAACAAATTGTGCAAAGCATGGAAACGCTTGAGAAAGTCCAGGACAGTTCAGGGTAGCAGGTCATCTGGCCTAGACCGTGCCTCGGTAACGTCGTGATGCTCACATTTCGCATCGCCTGAGCCGCTTAACGTTGGCGACGCTACCAACCGGGACCAATCAAGCACTGAATGAATTACCTGGGCTGGCGAGCGGCCCGAGGTGCTTAGCTGGCGCTGTGCAGAATTGGCCCCGGTTTTCGCCACCTGAGACGCTTTCATCCGGGAATATGATGGAGGGAGGCCTTCCCGTTCCCAACCGCGGCCACGGAAAGCTTGCGATCGAATGTTGCCAATTGCCCGCCGTGCGATTGCGCCAACGCTAGAAGATAGGTGTCGGTGACCTGTGCGGAGGTCAGAATCCGAGCCGGATCGACTTTGTCCGATCCGACGAGGCTGAAATCGTCGGGCCAGAAGCAGTGGCCGCGAAGAGCGCGCAGCTTTTCCACGATCGCGGCGACGGCCGCTGGCGACCCAGGTGAATTCGGATATTTGGGATGGCCCACGATGCAGATGACGCCGTTTTCGGTCATCGGGCAGCTTGCCCAATCGGAATTTCCGGTCGCTTCGAACCACGCGTGAGCAGCCTCATGAGCGACATGACCGGGGTCGATCAGAGCAATCAGCACATTGACGTCGAGCAGAAATGTCACGGCAGTTCGTCGCGCAATGCGTTTACCGTATCGAGGGTTACTAGCGGAGTATCCGGACGCGCCGCAAGCAAGGGAATGCCGTTGCGTTCACCGGCCGGTTGTGGTCGGCGCAGAGAACGGCGGGCAAGATCGGAAATGATGTCTCCAAGGCTACGGTGCTGCTGGTCGGCTATCGCCTTGGCTGCAGCGAGGACGTCGTCGTCGATCGCAAGTGTGGTTCGCATAGCACTCTCCATATCAGCGCATCAATCATCACGCATCATAGAGGGCGCTGACAATGTTCGCAAGGTGCTGGAGCCGAGCGAACGAATTGATTATTCGCGTCGCCGAACGAGGTCTGCCGAGGGCAACATCCGCCCCCTTCTGCCCTTCCCCGAAATAGGACCATGGGCAAGATTAATCCCTGAGCTGCGCTTCATCAGCCCATGTCGCCGACCGATACCCGACATTCAATCAACCAGCGCCCTGCACCAATTCCGTCTCTCCACACAGCGTTTGTCAATTGTTTCGTCGAAGGCATTGATCCACCCGAGGGCCGGTGGTCGAGCGGCCCGTCGCTCGACGGCAAGGGGGAGTTCTCGACGGTTGCTGGCGAACCGACGGGAAGCGAGCCCGTGTTGGCGCCGCCGCGGCCCGACAGCGGCGCCCAGCACGAGCAGATCAGGGGATAGACTTCGAAGCCGAACTGGCAGGCTAGCTATCCTGAGATGGAGATAAGGAGGCCCACCACCAAAGACGGCGGGCCTCCCAACAAGCTATTACGCTTGCTGTCGCGCAGCCAGCACTGGCTAAAGGCGTTGAAGTTGCCGACGAGAACTGCCCGGCAACATCGCCAATGGGGTCCGCTCCGGCTCTCGAAGGTCACGCAGGAGCTGGAATCACGAGTTGACAAGGCCGGCCTCCTTGCCATTGCAATGGAAAGGGAGGCCAACGGCCACCCATTCCAAATGGTCATGCAGCTTGTTGCAATGCGCGTTCGTTCACACCGCCCTCGCCAAGGGCGGAGAGCGCTTCGTCTGTTTTCGTCTCTTCTTCGAGTGTGGCCTTCAGGAGCTTCACCGCTTCGGGTTTTCCAAGCTGTTCCGCCCACGCAATGAGGGTCCCATAGCGGGCGATCTCGTAATGCTCGACCGCCTGG
>NZ_AHAM01000286.1 GCF_000236565.1 Mesorhizobium alhagi CCNWXJ12-2
GACGACGATGCGGCCGACCATGCCGGCATGCTCGTGCGGCACGCAATAATAGTCATAGACCCCCTCCTCGTCGAAGCGGAAGGAAAAGGTCTCGTCCGGCAGCAGATAGTCCGAATTCCAGGGTTTGGCTTTGGCTGGAATGCGTAAGGGGCGTGCGAATATCTCCGGGTGATAGGACGTGACCGTGTGCGAATTGCCCCGGTCGCGGTTTGTCCACCGCACGGTCTGGCCTGGCTTCACATGCAGGCCGATCGGATCGAACCAGACATGCGAGCCGTCGGGCTTGCCCTGCATGGCAATTTCTAACGGATCGACGGCTGCGGCCGCCGGTCTGGCCAGGAAGGCAGCGAGGATGCCCCCGCCGGCCTCCAAGATGCGCCTGCGCGTCAGGATCATTGCGCGACCCTGGCTTCATCGGCCGCAGCAACATGCCACAGCACGAGATGGACGTGCGGCTCCTCGACGCCCGGATGGCCGGCATTGTAGTAGACGTCGACATGGTCGACATTGCCGCCGGGCGCGGCCAGATCCTCGAAGCGCTTGTCCGGATTGAGATCCTTGACCGGCAGCATGTAGATGGTGCTGACCAGCGCGCCATCATGGTCGTAAGCCAGGAACGGGCCGGCAGGCAGGCTCGCCGGATCGACGAAGAGCTGGCCCATTCCCGGTAGGAAGTCCGGTAGCTTGACCAGGCTGCTGACGGCTTTGAACGCGCCGGCGGGCGGCGACTTGACGACTTCTGCGGGGACATCATGTGCGAGCGCGGGAAGCGAGCCGGCGAGCAACATGGCGAGCGCGGCGGGAACGAGTTTCATTTGGCCATCTCCTTGGACGAACGCCGCCGCTTCATGCGGCGACCTCGAATCATTGGATGAAGGTTTTCCAGAAAGGTTCCCGTAAAAAGCTGTTGAGGCCTTTCGTAGGCCGAGATTTACGCAGGTCGGAGAAGGTTCCTCGCTGGCGCTCACGGAGATGACGGATTTGCCGTCCTCGCACAACGGCCGCATGGAAGGAGCCAGCAAGGCGGATCAAAGATGCCGAGTGCCAGGCAGGTGACCACCACAAATGTCATTTCCGTGCGAACCGACAGCACCGTTCGCGCCGTCGCGGATATCCTCCGACCGAGGGCATCAGCGCCATGCCCCCTTGCTCGCCATCGTGAGCGAGGGGATTTGGTACACCGCGCCGAGATCGGCACGAACGCCCGGCAGCAACCGACAATCGGCGCCCCTCACTCGGAAGGGGAGATCCCTCGCACGAGACAGCGCCATGAAGGCCACTCCGCCGTATTGCGACGGCAGACATCCTATATCGGACGTCCATACAGTTGCCGAACCGGTTTCCTGGTGACAAAGGATGCCGCTCCCGCATATTTCTTGTACTCAATCACCTTGACGAACAATATGCTGGTTCACTTTGCCCTACAGGGCAGAGCTTACGACAGAAGCATCGGCTGCGGCGGAGGACCTGCGCGAGTTGGATTCCTATTTTCTGCTTCTGGCGGTCTTTGGCGTTGTCGTCCTCCTGACTGCATGGCTACCTCTTGTCCTCAAGGAACTGCCGCTTTCGCTACCAATGGTATGCATTGGAATCGGCGCCCTGCTTGTCCTGTCGCCATTCTCACCAATCGGCGGGGTGAATCCCTTGGAGAACCGCTATCTCACCGAGCGGCTGACGGAGTTCGTGGTCATAGTCTCGCTAATGGGTGCGGGGCTGAAGCTGGACCGGCCCGTCAGTTGGAGAGCCTGGGGGTCCACATGGCGCCTGCTCGGCATTGCCATGCCGTTGACCATTGCAGGAATCGCTCTGCTCGGTTGGGCGTTCCTGGGACTTGGACTTGCGGCAGCGCTGCTGCTGGGGGCGGCTCTCGCCCCGACTGACCCGGTCCTGGCGAGCGATGTGCAAGTCGGCCCCCCCCAATCAGGCAAGGAAGATGAGGTGCGCTTCGCCCTTACCTCCGAGGCTGGACTGAACGATGGAGCAGCCTTTCCGTTTGTTTATCTTGCGATTGCGGTTGCCCTGTCGCAAGCCTCCGGCGGCCAGCCATTCTTGGCCGACTGGCTTCTCATCGACGTCCTGTGGAAGATCATCGCCGGGGTGGCCGTTGGCTGGATTGGCGGGAAAGCCATGGGTTTCCTCGTTTTCCGATTGCCCAATCGTACTGGCCTTTCGGAAACACGAGATGGCTTCGCCGCACTGGGGATTACTTGCCTCGCCTACGGCACAACAGAGCTGGCAAACGGCTACGGCTTCCTGGCGGTGTTCGTTTCAGCAGTTGCTCTTAGATCAGTCGAGCGTCGGCACCGCTACCATGAGAACCTTCATACCTTCGCGGAACAAATTGAGCGCCTGGTTATGATGATCTTGCTCGTGTGCTTCGGCGCTGCCATTGCGGAAGGGACGATTTTTGGGGCGCTCAGCTGGCCGGTCATTGCCGCCACCGCACTGGTCTTGTTTGTTGTGCGGCCGCTATCGGGCTGGATCAGCCTGGCCGGGTATCGAGCGTCCACATCCGAAAAGGCGGCAATCGCATTCTTTGGCATCCGTGGGCTCGGCTCGTTCTATTATGTGGCCTATGCGCTCGGACAGGCGGAGTTTGAGGGGACGCCAGTCGTTTGGGTAACCGTCTGCAGTGTGGTTCTCGTCTCAATCGTCATCCATGGCGTTCTGGTTACACCAGTGATGCGGCACCTCGATTACGACAGATCCGCCCAACCCGTGGCGCAGCAGGAGCCGCCCCTTTGAGCGAAGGCGGCCTCTCGCCCTTGTCGCGCGCAGCCGGGTGGCGACGACGCTCCGCATCGGGGCCAAAGCCATCAGCGTTCTCGCACAGAACACCTGTCGGGAAGTCCGCTCCGGCCAAAGGCCAGAGGCACGTGGTTTGTGGCGCACTCGGAACTGGCCGTATCCAATCGGCTCTTGTAAGGTCTGGCCCGCCATGGCGGGCCTCTTTATCTCTTGCTGCGCAACAGAAAAGCCCGCGCGAGGCTGCGCAACCGGGTTACGCCCAAGGGCTGGGGCGCAAAGCTCCGTGTGCCAAGTCTGAGACAATGATCATGTTTCCGCCCTATTGTGCCCGCAGGGCAGCGGCGGGGCTTATGTCGGAGAGGACTGAAGAATGAAATTTCGCAAGATCACCGTTACCGTGGCAGCCCTGGTGGCGATGGCCCTCGCCGGTTGCGCAACGAGCGAGCAAGAGCAGCGTGCCGGAACGGGCGCGTTGCTGGGTGCGGGCGCTGGCGCGCTTGCCGGCCAGGCCTTAGGTGGCAACACAAAGAGCACGGTCGTCGGCGCCGCAGGCGGAGCCCTTCTTGGAGCTGCGATCGGAACCGCGACAACGCCAAGGCGTCGGGGCGAGGAATTTTGTCGGTACCGAGCCTCAGATGGCCGCGTCTATGAAGCCCCCTGTGACGATCGCTACTATAACGGCAATTATTGATGATGGCTGCCCGGCGGGGCCGCATCGCCGGGCAGATGCCAGCCAGCTCTCGCTCGCTATGAAAATTGTGCTGCTCGTATTGGCCGCGTTGGCGCTCGCAAGCTGCGGAGCGGCCAAAGCCGCGCGAGATACGGGCATGATATTTGACAAATACGGCTGCCTGGCAAGGGATTTCAATGACCAACCGCCCTGCAAACGGGATGAAATGCCAAGCTAGTGCTAGCCCCCAACGGCCCTGCAGCAGCACTGCGCCTTCACGGACTCCATAAGCTCGCACAGAGAATTGCGATGTGATACGCTATGTTACCGCATCTGTTGCAGTCCCCTGAGCTGCAGAAATGGTGCGGGAGAACGCAATGGTCGAAACCGCGGCCCAACCTGATGTCGAAATAGTCGTCGAGATTGTCTCGGCCTATGTGTCAAACAATGCCGTGCCTGTAGAGGCGCTGCCAGATTTGATTGCCAGTGTTGCCGCAGCGGTTGGCAGGCTTACAAAGGACATCACCGCTGTAGAAGCAAAGCCGCTCAAACCAGCGGTTCCAGTTAAGGAGTCGCTGACGGCCGATTACGTCGTGTGCCTGGAGGACGGTAAGAAATTCAAGTCGATCAAGCGTCACCTGGCGAGCCGACACGGCATGACGCCGGATGAATACCGGGCGAAGTGGAAGCTCCCGGCCGACTATCCGATGGTTGCACCCAGCTATACCGCGGCCCGTTCGCGGCTGGCCAAGAAGATGGGCTTGGGCCGAAAAAGAAGATAGCTGCGCCTCAACTCCGCCCGGTTCCTTACCGACACGCTTGGACGGCTCCCAAACGGGCCAGCGCCCGGCCGGCGAATCCTGCCCAGTCAAGACATTGTCGCTTCAATGCCTGGGTGGAGAGCCAACGAAGAAGAAGGCGCACGGCCACGTCTCCGCAGCTGGGTCCGGATCGACACGATCATGTCCTCGTTCGCTGGGTCGACTGCATGAGGCACACGTGCGACGAACTCCTGGACGACCCAATCACATTGCCGAAGCAAGCAAGCTACTGCTGCGCGGCATGGTAACCGTGAGCGCGCTGCGGGCCGAGATCAAGCGCGGCAACCTTGTTGCAGAGAAATCAGCAAGACGTTTTCACTACGCCAGCGATCCGCGAAATGTGAGAAAAGTGCCGGATCCTTCGTTGGATTCGAAACCAAGCGCGAGAGTAGCCGTTACGCGTCTCGTAGGGCCGGGCAACAACAACCCAGGCACGGGGATGGTTCAGATGACCGATTTCAGGATGACGCTCAAGTATGAAGCGCGCGACATCGCCTATGCTGAGCAGCACCGGGCGACCGAGTTGAAACGGGCAATCACCTTGCTTGACGAACGCAAAGCAAAGTTGCTTACGGAGCTGGATGAAGCGGTGAGCGCTAGAGCCCGACGTGATTCTTACCATCCAATCATTGATGACACCTACCAGTGTCCAGTTTGCTGGATTAAAAAGTCCGAACAGTCTCCTTTGGTACCATCGGCAAGAAGCAGCGATGACGATTCATACCGATGCCGTCTATGTGAACACGAAGTAATTCACGAAATGTAGCGGCCCCTGCCTGGAAGTACCGTGGCGGGCTTGGTCTTGCAACTTGTCCAGGGCTAATTCGCGCCGTGGATGGCGTTCAGTTCTTCCCGCATCGGTTCAAGCGTGATGATCGCTTCGTTGACTTTCGCGATGGCTACAAGCGGGCTGACGGTGGCCCTTCCGAATGAGTGACCTAAATCCTGAACACAAAGAGAAGCCCGACCGGAAGGGACGTAGCGGTCGGGCCTCCAAGTTGAACCGGGGGAGGTCTGTGCCCCAGCCCTTGAGAAAAATCTACATACCAGGCCGAAAATTGTCGTTAGCTTCGCGTCCAGCAACTTATCCGGGAATACATATCTGCGGCATCAAGGTAGCAAACGAGCGACCTGAGGTTCGGGCCAAATCGGATAGGGAACTGGCAATGCCCGGTCAAGCAGTGTCATTGGCAAGCTGCAGCTTCTCCTTGTTCCTTCGGCAGTAGCGAAAGGAATAGTTCTGTTGTGAGCTACATCTTCCCGAAAGGGCGCGAAGTCCTAGAAATGCTCGCCGGGCTAAGACCACACACGTCGTGGGTAAAAACCTGCCTGAGTCCCTCATCCGGGAGGATATTGCACCAAGGGGGCCAATTCATCGGTTGGCAAAGGCCGAGCGATATTCGGCTTGGCACGACCAGAATAGTCGTCGGTATGGCGCCCGTTGGCACAAGAACCCGCCCCGGGCAGGAGGCTCCTGGGGCTCATTCCCTTTCGGCAAACTACTCAACCCGCTTCGCATTGCCGGGCCACAAGTCATCAAGTGCGCGCGACAGCAGTGGGTCCGCCAAACGGCTGCCTGTGGCGACACCATCTTCCTCCCCGGGCTGTCGGGGTAGAGTTCGGTCAACCGGAGTGCGAGATCCTTAATTAACCGTTAACGCAATGGCACATACGGTGCTGCCAGAGGTTGCTCAAGCTGTCACGGACTGCCGGGATGATGTCAGTCATCAACATGATCGAAAGCGCAGCGGTAGTCATTCTCGCCGTGCTTTTCCTCGCCTTTCTGGGTGACCGTCTCGAGCGTTCCTTCTGGACAAAGAGCATCGTCTTCGGGATCGTGTTCGGCGCGACCGGAGTGATCAGCATGGCCACGCCGGTCGAATTCGCTCCCGGCTTTTTCGCTGATGGGCGCAACGTCGTGATGGCCTTCTCAGGAGCCATTGGCGGTCCCGTAAGCGCCATCATTACGGCTGCAATGCTTTCCGGCATGCGGATGAATTTGGGCGGCGCGGGTCTGGCAACCGCGCTTGCTGGCATTTGGCTGGTAGCCGCTGGCTCATCGGCAATGTGGGGCTGGCTCCGCGCCAGAGGACACCAGCGCCTCGATACAAAAAGCGTTCTCATCCTGGCGATGTTGGCTGCGCTGCTGCCTCCACTTGCCTTGGTGATGTTTGGTGATGCGCCGAGCGACGAGGTTTTGCGCAATCTCGTCGCATTGGTTGTGCCGACAAACTTCATAGGAGTGCTCCTCCTCGGCTTCTTGATCATTAACGACCACCAACGCCGCTGGGCGGTTTCGGCCTATGCCGAAAGCCAGGCCCAGTTGCAGGCGATCGCCAACAACGCGCCGGGCGTCCTTTTCCAGCTTTCAATCGGGTCGGATGGAATTGGGGTCTTCTCCTATGTGTCAGGTGGTGCCGAACGCGTCCTGGGCGTCGCGGCCGAGGACATCGTGGGCAAGCCTGGCACTGTCTCGCGCATGATTTCGCGCGAGACGCTGGCCGAAGTCGAACGCCAGTTGAAGCTGTCAGCTGAAACCCGCGAAGCATGGTCGATGGAAGCCGAATTCACCAAGCCGAACCGCGAGAAGGTTTGGATGCGGGTTGCGGCGGAGCCGCGGATCGATGTCAATGGCGAACTGGTGTGGGACGGCTCGCTCTTCGATATAACCGAGCGCAAGCGCAGCGAGCAGATGAAGAACGACTTCATCTCCACGGTTAGCCACGAACTTAGGACGCCACTCACGTCGATCCGCGGCTCGTTGGGCCTGGTAGCCGCAGGTGCCGCTGGCGAAATTCCCCCCAAGGTCGCGGGGCTGATCAAAATCGCCCACTCCAACAGCGAGCGCCTTGTCAGGCTCATCAACGACATTCTCGACATCGAGAAGATCGAGTCGGGCCGGATGCCTTTCGATCCCCGGCCGATGGCTCTGCGGCCGCTCGTCGAGCAGGCGATCGAAGGCAGCGGCAACTACCTCGCCGAACGCAACGTCTCAATCATTGTCGACGACGAGGCGCCAGGTGCATTGACCGCGGTTGATCCAGACCGGCTGCACCAGGTAATGCTCAACCTGTTGTCGAATGCGATCAAATACTCGCCACAAGACGGAAGGGTAACAGTGCGCCTTGCGCGACAAGAAGGCATGATCCGCGTGTCCGTGATCGATCAAGGCCCTGGCATCCCCCTTGCATTCCAGTCGAGGATCTTTGGCAAGTTCGAACAAGCGGACTCGTCCGATTCGCGGCAAAAGGGTGGAACAGGACTAGGCCTCAGCATCGTGAAGGCTATTGTCGACAGATTGGGCGGCGGCGTGTCTTTCGATACAGGCCCGGAAACAGGAACATCTTTCCATGTCGATCTGCCCGAAGCCAGCGACCGACGTTCGAGGCACCGGGAGACAGTTTCGAAGGAGGGCGAGTCATCGCCGCCTCGCGTGCTGATCGTCGAGGACGAACCGGACATCGCCGATCTCATCGCGTTCACGCTGGCGCAGAAGGGCATTCAAAGCGACATCGCTCCCGATATTGAAAGCGCCAAGGACCTGCTGGCCAGCAACCGCTATGTCGCGATGACGCTCGACATCAAACTCGCGGGCCAGTCGGGCCTCACCCTCTACGAAGATCTGCGCACGACTGCAAATGGCCGGGATTTGCCCGTCATCGTGGTGTCGGCCTTCACAGACGAGGCCCGCAAGTCGTTGAACGGATCAGCGCTAGGCATCGTAGACTGGCTGGAAAAGCCGATCGACATGGAACGACTGCGCACCGCCATCGAAAAAGTCAGAAAGGGAGCGTTCAGGCGCATGCCGACGGTGCTTCATGTCGAGGACGACGAGGGCGTGCTGGAGGTGATATCGGCCGGACTCGGCGATGACATTGCGATGACATTCGCTCGCAACGTGCAGGAGGCCCGGTTCGAACTGCAGCGAAAGCATTTCGATGTCGTCATACTGGACCTCACCCTCCCGGACGGTTCGGGGGCGGAACTGCTTGGCGCAATACCGAGCGACACGGTGGTGGTCATCTTTTCGGCGTCTGAGGTCAACGAGCATCTGGCCGCCCAAGTCCAGCATGCCTTGACGAAGACGAAGACTTCCGAGATTGCAATCGCCGAACTCGTCCGAAAACTGACGGCAATGCAGCCGGGCAATGAAAGCCCGTCCAAGACGAAGGCGTAAGCCCATGGATAAATTTCGCGTCCTATATGTCGATGACGAGCCGGACATACGAGAGGTCGCCGCGCTTTCGCTCGGCCTCGATCCTGCGCTTGAGATCAGAACCTGCGCATCGGGCCAGGATGCGCTTGCCCAGTCCGCGGCGTGGCATCCTCATCTCATCCTGCTCGACGTCATGATGCCTGAAATGGACGGTCCCGCAACCTTGGCGCAATTGAAGGCTGCCGAAGGGACCGCGGGTATTCCGGTCGTCTTCATCACCGCACGAACCCAGTCCTATGAGGTGGAACGTTTCCTGTCGCTCGGCGCACTCGGAGTAATTGCAAAGCCCTTCGATCCGATGGAGCTCGCAGGGCAAGTGAGGCGTTTTCTTGATGGGCGAAGACGTTGACCGAGCCGCGACATGGGTTGGAAACCTGGACTGTCAATCCTCCTTGCGTCGATCGCGCTAGCGATCACGCCGGGCCGTTCTGCTGATGCGGGGCCAGAAAGCATGACCGGCGAAATGGAGCACGACGAGCCCATTTTGCTCTGGAGTAGCCGGGTCGCCGTCGCGACGCCAGCGCCGTCGCGCATTGTGATCGAAGGCTCCGAAAGCGATGGCCGTTTCGTGCCGCATGCCGTCCGCATCCCAGATGATGGACCGGCGCAGACGATGAAGGTGCCGCTTCCCGTGGGCGAGAACCTGCTTGACCGGCTCCACGCGAGGCCTTTCGGCAGCGAAGAGCGCGTTGAGGCAGAGCGGTCGCAGGACGGGCTGGTCATTCGTTGCGGCGAAGGAACCGCGCCGGCCGGCGTCGTCCTCGAAACCGGCTCCTTTCATTTTCCACGCGCGGCGCATCTAAGGCTCGTCGTGGCCGGGCTCGGTTCGGGCGAGCAATTCGGGCTGTCGCTCGTTGAACGCGGCGGCGATGCGCCTTCGCCGCCCCAGGTCCTGCTGGACGCGAAGGGCGGCAGTCTCAAACTTCCTCCAAGCCGCCCTACGGATGTTCCGCCGTCTCGGCAGTTCGTGATCAGCTGCCCGTCCGGCCAGGCCAGCCTCCGGCTGAAATCCGTCGCTTTGGAACCAGGCCTCCCATCTCGCCAGATTTCCAACACCGGAACGTGGCTCTGGCGTGCCGATGCATGGCTGCAGCGGCCCGCCAAAGTCGAACAATGGGCCGTGGCTTCGCAGCTTGACCGCACCTTCCTGCAACTGAAAATCGACAAGGGCGAGGTGGCGCACTCGACCGCCCTTGCGGAGTTCGTGACCCGCCTCGACAGGCGCGGGATTTCGGCCCATGCCGTCGAGGGCGACCCGGCAATGGCGACCGCCGACGGGCTTGGTCACGCGCTTCGGCGCGTCGCCGCGATCCGCCGCTACCAGATTGCGAGTCCCCCCAGGGCGCGCCTGGCGGGGCTGCAATTCGACATTGAATCATACCTGCTGTCAGATTTTGCGCTTGATCCCACAGCCATCTGGGCTCAATGGGCGGAGACTATCCAGGCGCTCTCCTCGGCGTGGGGCGAACCGGTGTCCGTTGTCGTCCCATTCTGGATGCTCGATTCTGAGGCTGGCGCGGCGGCGATGGCAGCGGTGCGCCCTGTAATCTCGAACCTCACGGTCATGGCATATCGAACCGAGATCGGCCAGGTCACCGCCCTGAGCGAGCCATGGCTGGCGTGGGGGACACTCAATGGTGTGCCGGTCAGCGTCGCGCTTGAAAACGGGCCTCTCGGGGCGGAGGTCCATCGGACTTTTCTCCGCGCGGAAACTGGCAGCCTGCTACTGAGCATGGCAGGCCGCAGGGCGACCGTTTCGCTGTTCTCGCACCCGGCAGTCGCGCGCCAGGATGCGTTGGCATACGCATTTCATCATGAAACGCGTGTCAATCCGGCGCGAATCAGCTTTATGAACAATAGGGATAAACTAGCGGTTGCGCGGGCTAAGCTCGCGCGTCTGCTTGTCGCCTGGCCGTCCTTCGACGGCCTTATGATCCACGCGCTGGATGAAACGCATCGCGGTTTTGGGGGCCCGCGCATCCTATTGCCGGAGGCCAGAGCTAATGAACCCCAAGCATCGGATTCTGATCTGCGACGACGACCCGCTGCTGATTGAATTGATGAGTTTTCGCCTCAAGGCGAAAGGATTCGAGGTGATCACGGCCATAGACGGCGAGGAGGCTCTTTCCAAGGTCGCCAGCGAGCGGCCATCCTTGGTCGTGCTGGACGCGATGATGCCCCGCCTTGACGGTTTCGAAGTGCTCTCGCGAATGAAGAGCGATGCCGGGGTGTCGCATATCCCCGTCATCATGCTCACCGCGCGCAAAGGCGAAAAGGACATTGTTTCCGCGCTGGAACGGGGCGCTGACGACTATCTCGTCAAGCCGTTCATTCCCGAAGAACTTCTGGCGCGCCTATCCAAGCTTCTCGCACGACAGGCCCCGAGGCGTCAATGAAAGGGCGCCGCTGCCTGACCCAGATTCTGTTGAGCGGCCTGCTTGTCATCGCCACAGGAGAGCAGGTCCTCGCCCAGACGGCGGAAGAGCTCTACCGCGAAGGCACGGCCGCTCGCATCGAACAGCGCTTCGAGGACGCCGTTTCATTGCTCGAGCGCGCCAAGACGCTCGACCCTGACAACGCTGACGTGTTGGTGCAGCTCGGCTTTGCCCGACTGGCCCTCGCCAACAACGTCGCCGCACGCCAGGCGTTCGAGCAAGCGCTTGAGATTGCGCCCTCCTATGAGGACGCCCGGTTCGGCCTGGCGCAGATCGCATTCAGGAGCGGCGATCTTGCCGAAGCAAGCAGGCTCGCCGAGACAGTGCTCGCAGCGCAGCCCAACAATTCCGAGGCGATGCAGCTGCTCGCCTCGATAGCGGCGGCGGAAAAGGCCAAGCAGGCTGGACCAGCGGCCGCGCAAGCCGATACTGACAAGCGGCCCATCCAACGGGCCAAGCCGGAGCCAAGCGTGCTGGCGACCACACTCGAGCGGGCGCAAAAACTGCGCGATGAAGGCCGCTTCGCTGAAGCTGAGGCGTCATATCGCGAGGCGCTGGCGCTGTCTCCCGGCAATGCCGATGTCCTCGTTGCGCTCGGGCTGGTGGCCGGCTACCAGCAGAATTTCAACGAAGCCGAAGGGTTCTTCCGGGCCGCGCTTGAAAGGGCGCCGGATTATCTCGACGCGCGCCTGGGGCTCGTCCGCCTGGCAATGTGGCGTGGCGACCTGGCCGGGGCCAGATGGCTTGTTGATGCTATAGCGGCACAACATCCGGTGAACACCGAGACCCAACTTCTCGCCGCCCGCATCAGCCTGCAAGAGGGCGAGCCTCGCGCGGCCGAGGCGCAGTTTCAGGCCATACTGGAGCGCGAACCGGACAGTAGCGAGGCGTTGGTCGGCCTCGGCGACGCCCAGCGTGCGAGAGGCGATGATCGCGCTGCCCGGACCAGCTATGGCAAGGCCCTGGCGATCGAACCTTCCACCATGGACATCCAGCAGCGTCTGGCCCAGCCGCCGCCGAAAAAATGGCGGGCTGGCATCGGCACGGAGATAAGCGAGCTCTCAGGAGGCATCTCGCCTTGGACGGACAGTTCGTTCGGTATCTCCTATACGCCACAGCCGGGAACGACCATTGGCGCCCGCACGCGTGTGGCGACGCGATATGGTGAAACGGACGTGCAGATCGAGGCGCGTATCGACCACGCCTTCTCGCAGGATCTCTCGGCCTACGGCATCGTGGCCGGCACTCCAGGCGCCGATTTCCTGGCGCGTCTTTCTGTCGGCGGCGGGGCCTCATGGCGCCCTTACGCCGCCGCCGGCCTTTGGGGCCCGCTGATCCTCACACTTGATGGACGCCACGACGTCTTCGACGACACGTCGGTGACCACGCTTTCTCCTGCAGCGCAGTATTTCTTCTTCGACGAGCGGCTGGGACTGCAGGTTCGCTGGATTCACTCGGTCAACGACGAGGGCACTTCGGCCAATGGATACGCAGTTCGCGCCGACGTCGCGGCCACCGACAGGCTGCGCTTTCTTGCCGGCTACAGCGACGCTCCTGAAATTTCCGAAGGCACGCTGATCGACACCAGGACGGTGTTCACGGGAATTTCCTTGGACGTTTCGGAATGGCTGACGGTCCAGGCGAACTATGCCCACGAACACCGCGAGGCATTCGACAGGAACATCTTTGCCCTCGGCCTTGCGGTTCGGTTCTGACATGCTCTTCTATGTATGGACATTGTCGATCGTCATCGGATCGATCGCGCTGGCGACTATGGTGGTGTTGGTCGTGCTGCGGGTGTTCCATGAAAGAGGGCGTGCGCGGGACACCATCCTGCGCGGCGAGCTGATGACGTCCCTGATCCGCTTTAGCGAGGATGGAGACCGCCAGTCGCTGATGGCCGTGCTCGAGGAGATACCCGATGCGATCGTGGCTGATTCCGGATTCGAGTTCTTGTCGCTGCTGCGCGGGGGCGAACGCCACAGAATCGAGCAGGTCTTCGCGGAAACCGGCCTGCCCGACTTCGTCCGCAGGCGGCTGCGCAAGGGCAATGAAGCGGAGCGCATCCATAGCGCCGAAATGTTGACGGCGTTCCCTGGAACCGGCAGCGTGGACGCCCTGCTTGACGCGCTCGGCGACCGGTCGCGGGAGGCCCGCATCGCCGCCGCGATCTCGCTGAACGCCCTTGGCGCGCTTCCTCCATTGCAGACGGTGCTTGAGCGCATAGGTCCGAAGGGGCTGCGCTCCCGGCGTCTGATCGACCTCTTCGAGAGCCTTCCCGCGGATCGCGGCGACGAACTGCTAGGCAATGCACTGAAGGCGGATGGAACGCCATTTGTCAGGGCGGCCGCCATCGAGGCGCTTTCGCTATCTGGTGATTACCGCTTTCTGAGCGCAATGGAGCGTCTGGCCCGCGATCCCTCGCCGGAAGTGGCCGCCGCCGCCCTTCGCGCGATTGGCCGCTTCGGCCATCCGACGGCATCGGAGACGGTGCTCGCGGCCCTGGGAAGCACGGATTGGGAGGTGCGCAAGGAGGCGGCGGAGGCGGCCGGCCGCATCGGCATTGCTGAAGCGGTAGAGCCACTGACGTCGCTACTTGGGGATGGCGAGTGGGCCGTCCGCTATGCAGCAGGAAAATCCCTCAAGGAAATCGGAACGGCAGGCATGGAAGCGCTCCAGCGGACGGCAATGGAGGAGACGTCGCGCAGCCAGCGTACAGCCTCGCTCATCTTGTCGGAAGGGCTGGCCGCATGACCGATAGCTGGCGCCAGATGCTGATCGAGGTGGCGAGTGTCACCGCCTGGACCGTGATTGTATTCGGGCTGATTCAGACCACCGTCTATCTTCTGCAACTCGTTGTCGCGGCTTATGCGCTGTCAAAACGTCCGCCCGTCGCACGTTCGGGGCTGCTTTGGCACCGTTACGGCGACATCGCGCCGCCGATCTCTCTGATAGTTCCCGCCTACAACGAGCAGATAAACATCGTCGAGAGCGTCCATTCCATGCTGGCGCTCGAATATCCTGCCTACGAGGTCATCGTCGTGAATGATGGATCCAAGGACGAGACGCTCAAGCGCCTGATCGACGCGTTCGAGCTCCTGGCTTTCCGGCGGCCGTACGAGGAGACACTCAAGCATGAGCCGATCAGGGCGATCTACGCCTCGCCGCGATCCGACCGGCTGTTTGTCGTCGACAAATCCAATGGCGGCAAGGCCGATGCCCAAAATGCCGGCATCAATGTTTCTCGCGCGCCGATCTTTTGCGTCATCGACGGCGATTCGATCCTCGAGCCCGATGCTCTGCTGCGTGCGGTGCAGCCATTCATCGAGGACCCGGAACGGACGATCGCCGTCGGCGGCACCATTCGCATCGCCAACAACTCGACAATAGAAAGCGGACGGGTGAAGACCGTTCGCCTGCCGACGAGGATCCTGCCGCTCTTCCAGGTGGTCGAATATTTGCGCGCATTCTTGATGGCGCGTCTCGCCTGGAGCCGCATAAACACGCTCATGCTCGTTTCGGGCGCGTTCGGCGTTTTTCGGCGGCGGGAGGCGGTGGCGGTAGGCGGCTTTACCAAAGGCTCAATGGGGGAGGATCTCGACTTCGTCATCAAGCTTCACCGGCATATGCTGGACAACAAGAGGGACTATCGAATCGAGTTCATCCCCGAACCGGTCTGCTGGACGGAGGCGCCGGAGACACTGGCTGTGCTGGCCCGGCAGCGCTCGCGCTGGCAGCGGGGGGCGCTGGAAGCGTTCTTCCGCTATCGCGGCATGCTGTTCAAACCCCGTTACGGCCGCGTCGGCTTCCTCGGCTTCGGGCACATTCTGATCGTCGATGTGCTGGGGCCCGTCATGGAGGTGCTCGGCTACGTCCTCATGCCGCTCTTCTGGCTGACGGGGGTGCTTTCGACCGAGCACCTCCTCGCCTATACGGCGCTGGTCTTCGTCTACGGAGTCTTCGTAAGCGTCGCGTCTCTGATCCTGGAGGAACTCGAACTGAAGCGCTTTCCGCGTCCTCGCGATCTTGCAATCCTGACCCTGGCGGCGGTTGCGGAGAATTTCGGCTATCGGCAGCTCAACAATTTCTGGCGTGTCAAGGGATATTGGCAGTATCTGCGCGCCGACAACAATTGGGGCGAGATGACCCGGACGGGCTTTTCGAAGCAAGGCTGACCACGATCAGTCGGAACGGTCGGAAACTGTTTCCACAGCCTGGATCAGTTGGTCCAGCGCCGCGCTGGTTCGATCGTCGATCTTCCCCTCTATCAGCAGCGATTCGAGTTCAACTGCCCTGCTACTGATTTCAGGGAAGCCAAGCGTTCCGCCGGCGCCGGCAAGGGAATGCGCAATCGCCACCAGCACCGAGAGCGTTTCCGCACTGTCGCGATAGGCGCCAGATGATCTCGACTCGCGTAGCCGGTGAAGATCACCACGGCATCTTTCAACAAAGCGTTTGCGGATCTGGTTCCAAGGGTCTGAGATCACAGGTGGGACTCTGCGGGTCGCAACATCATCTCATGAGCATGGAGGCCATGCGCTTTTCGGTCAATGTGCTGGGCCGAAGATTGATGGCCCACAATCACGTCACGATGAACGCGGTGCTCGGCTTTCTGACTGCGCAATTCGAAGCCGCAGAACGTAGCAAAATCCCAAAATCCTGATCTCACCGGTGTCTCAACATCCGGAGTCGACAGGATCCGGCTATGCATTGGCAAGACGCAACGTAATTGGCGCGACCGAGGGCCCCGCCCCTAATTCGAGCGGCAGAGTTCCATGCCAGAACCGACGTTCAAAGTCAGCTTACGGAGAGTACCAACGCAGGATGTAGCTTTTTCAGATTTGGCAATGATTTCGATTGCCAAGGTATTTCTGAGGTTCCCCGGACAATGAGTTGGATATCGGGATGCTTTCTGGCCTCTATTGTGAATTTGGCCAGGAGATTAATGCCTGAGGAGTTTAGAAACTCCAGGTCAGTTATATTGAGTGTAATAGAAGCAGGATTCGAAGCAAGAACGGTCATCATCAGAGACATAATGGGCGCATAGGCCTCCGAACTGGCTAGCCTCATGACGCCATCGAAATAAATCGCACTCCCCTCGCTCCAAACACGATATTGTTCTGTGGTTATTTCCATTTTTGAATTCGTTTCATCTAGTTATGATTTTTGTGAACCGGAATGGAAGCATACGTTTCAAGGCGAACCAAATCCCTCTCATCGGTCGGGCTGAAGACCCAAGCCAGACTCGCGCCATAATCGCTCATCAAGGTCAGCAATCCAAGACCGGAACTTGTCGCCTCAGACTCTGCGGCATTGGCTTCAATCCGCTGTATCAGGAGTTCACCCGGCTCACCGGCTGTGATCTCTGCCAGAAGATTTTGAAATTCAACGGTGGTTTCGCCGTCGACAACGTTCGAAACTTTGACCTTGAAATTTTCCGATTCGATGGCAGCCTCGACAATGATCTCGCCCGGCGCTCGAAACTTGACAGCATTTTCAATGAGTTCGTTGACCAGATAGCCGATGCTGTGTCGTGCTTCCCGGTAATCGTGGCGAGAGGACTGAAAGCGCAATGCAAAAAGGTCCGCGATGAAGTCCGAAGTGGTAGCACAATGATGCCAGCTCACGTCGAGAGGTCCATCGAACAATCGCACGCGGCTGACGCTATCTCCCATTCTGAATGCGAGGTCGGCTGTTCCGAACAGTGTTGTCATACTACCTGTGCCTCATGATCACGAGCGTGATGTCGTCGTGGATTTTCTGGGTTCCGATATGGGCCATCAGATCCTCGATAATTCCGGTTTTGATCTCCTCGGCGCTGCCGCGATGATGGTGGCGCGCGCTGTTCCCAAGGCGTACCAAACCGAACAGTTTGCCCTCCTGATCTTCCGCTTCGGTCACACCATCGGTGTGGAGCACGATCACGTCGCCGCTGTTGAACGCAATGTCGCGCGTTGCGATGAATGGCGCGATGTCACGTTCGAGGCCGATCGGCAGACCGAGATCGATCGTATCGATACGCTCGATCTCTCCGTTTTCACGAATGACAAGAACCTCCTCGTGCTGCCCTGACAGGGTCACCCTCCCATTCTCGAAGTCAAGAAAGGCCAGCGACAGATGCTTATCGGTGTTGGTCCGTTCGATGTTTTTATAGATGGCTCTGTTCAGCCGATCGAGAAACTGACGCGGATTGTGCTCCCCAGTCTCCTGCAGTGCGCGGGCAACGGATTGAACCATCAGCATCAGCACGCCGCTCTCAAGCCCATGACCTGTCACATCGCCAATCCCGATCTTGACCCGCGACCCCTCTTGCAAGACGTCGTAATAGTCGCCGCCTACTTCGTCTGCCGGGCGCATGTACGCGGCGATTTCTACCTCAGGGATGGCCTCGAGTTCATTGGCTCTCGGCAGAACCATCATTTGGATCTGTTTGGCGACCGCGAGTTCCGCACCAAGGCGGAGGTTCTCATCTCGCAGTTTGCTGTTGAGTGCAGAAATTTCTTGATTTGCGCCTTCAAGCTCCTTTGTTCGTTCATCAACCAGATGCTCCAGGTTTTCCGTATGAAAGCTGATTTCCTCTGCCATCCGGTTGAACGCGACCCCTACCTCTCCAACTTCGTCGCGTGTCGGAATGGAGACCCGGACGGAGTAGTCTTTCGCCTGAAGCCGCCTTGCGGCTCCGGCAAGCGCAATGAGGCCTGCGGTGATACGCTTCGAAATTCCGAAGACAGCCGCAAAAACGATCAGCAGAGAAACAATGATCGCGATGATCTGCGAGATCAGGATACGGTTCGTTGCGCGAGAAATGCTCTCTTGGGCAGCGAAGAGGGTAGCATAGATCTCTCGTTCCGGAACGACAATTCCGATCGACATCGTTTCGCGCCTGATCGGTCCCGAACTCCACATGTTCGTCGGCTCCAAACTCTTGAGAACAACAATGTGACGAACGCTTTCGCCGCGCTGGTCGAGCACAATGTGTTGAATCACGCCGTCATTGTTCTGGTTGAGAGGGAGCGAAGCGATGGCGGGCTGGCTGCTCTTGCGCAGCGACCGGTCGAACACGGACGGGCTGGAGTTGCTGATGCCGAGTGTCTTTTCGCCTTCGGGTGTGACCGCGAGAACATTGCCGTTCGACATCGCGAGGAAGGCGAAGCCCGTATCGGCGATCTTCACGCTCTCGACGATGTTGGCCATCTGGTCCAGCGTCAGGTCCGCGCCGACTACGCCGGCAATGTCCTCCCGATCCTTCGTCCAGACGGGATGGAAGAAACTGACGATCAGCTTGCCCGTGACCCCATCCATGTAAGGTGATAAGGTGGTGATCTCGTCGTCGACAGGCTTGGCCGAGGGATTCTTGATCCAAGACTGCCAGCCTTCGTAGAGATCGGGGAAAAAGAAGTCCCACCAGTTTTGATTGTTGTGGCCGGGGTAGACGCGATCGAAAGTGACGCCTTGGTTGGTATAGGGCGTCGAGCGCAGGATGGGCGCACTCTTCGGCCCAATGTAGTAGACCTGCAGCTTGCGCGTGCCGGTTCCTTGTATGCTGGGGCCGAAGATGTTGAATGCCGTACTGTCACGGACTTCGGCGGCAACATCCGGCGGCAGCCCCCCGCCGGCGTTGAGGAGATAGCCCCAAACTGTCACGGCTGACACTTCCCCCGGCTGGTTCTGCCACCAGTTGCTGGCGGCATTGTAGGCGAGCGGAGTAGAGAAGGATGGGTCCTGGGTTGCTGCCTCGCCTAGCGCCGCTTGGATGTTGGGGTGATCGATGAGGGTCTGCATCGAACCGGCAAGGGTCTTGACCTCGGTGTGGACGCGGTCGATCAGCAAATCGGTGCGCTCCGCCGTCGTTCCTACGTAGTTCTGAAGATACTCGCCGGTGGCCTTGGTCAGGCCGAGGCCGACCTGGCGCGTCGCGTCGCTCGACAGGCGGTTGACATTCCACAAAGCAATTCCGCCTCCGATAAGGAGGTCAAACAAAACCGCTCCACCAACCACCAGCAGGAATTTCGCTCGGAAGGAGTGCAGGCCCAAGCGTGGTTTCCGCACGTCGCTGCCACTCATAGCGGTTTTTGCCCTGATGCGACCCAGACCGGCCAGCCCGCATAACCCTTGGGATGAAGGGCAGCGAAAATATGGTCCTGAAAGCCCCTCCGGAACCGCTTGACGAACTTGGAATTGTCGCCGCGTCGCTGCGACATGTCGCCGGCGAAGACATCCTCCCAGGACTGCACGACATTGGCGAAATCTTTCGGATCGCCGTCGAGATTCGTCACCATGAAGGATTCGGCGCGGATGTCCTCGAAGCCAGCTTCGATCAGGAGGCGACGGTTCTTCGGTCCCGCTTCGATGTCCATCGTGAAATAAGCGAAGAGCTTGGCAAGTTCATTATAAGTCCACTGAATGGTGTCGCCGCGCGGTTCGCCCAGGCACTGCGATATCTTCTCGTTGGTGATGTAGACGCGTCCGCCTGGTTTGCATATCCGGTAGAGTTCCTTGAGAATGAGCTCCGGCCGGTTGAAAATTTGCAGCGAATGACGGCAGGTGACGAAGTCGAACTGATCGTCCTCGAGCAACATTTCTGACGCATCGCCGTGAGTGTATTCAATCCCCTTTATGTCGAACTCCGCCGCCATGTTGCGCGCATAGGCAAGGCTTGACTTGGAGTGGTCGAGGGCGACTATCCGCGATGGTTCGAACTCCCTCTGCACGAGCACGGCGAAATCCCCGATTCCGCAACAGACGTCAGCCATGACAACACCGGTTTTCATGCCGTGTCGCGGCAGAATTGTACGCTCGTGACGCCAGGTCAGCTTCGTCTGTGTGCGGAGAATCGGAATGAATCCGCCCTCTTCAAGGAAACTCTGCCCTGGATAGAATTGACTGTCGTACTCCTGAACCGTGATGTTCGGTTCAATCGCATTCAAGTACCCGAACTTCCTGGTCGTCCATCCGACAACGCTTGAGGTGACGATCACGAACTTGAGATCGGGCCGAGCACGACAGGCGTCAATAATCACCCGCGAGAAGGCGTGAAAGGCGGTGTTGTTCATCTGCGAGAGGCGTTTGATATTCAGGTATAGAACGCCGCGTACGCGATCGATAGAATCCCTTAGCAGGGCAATACTCGGCGCAAGCTCATCAATCGACTGAGGCCGCACTATCCCCGAAATCGAGAACTCTTGATCGTTCATGTCGTATTGCGCTTTGAACCGCGGAAGAAGATTGAAATGATTCAATTTGACAGATCCTCAAGCGGAAGATCCACGACAAGCGTGATTATATCGGGGCCGGTTTCCTCGATTCGGAGTGCCGCGTCGTAGTCAAGGGCCAATTCCAAGATTACTATTTCACGGCTGGGAGCGAGGTCCCCGGACACCGAATTGAGGTAGCGCTCCCTGGCCTCGGATCCCGCAATCTGCAACATCGCTTCTTCATAGAATTGTCGTTCTTCGGGCATGCAAGGGAATGTCAATTCGATCCTGTCCGTCTTCCCCCGGCGGGATACCTTACATGCTATTTCGCCGCTGGAATGACGGGCTCGGAAGGCGACCTCCAGCAACTCATTGAGCGCAGAAGAAAAGAGATTCGAATACCGCACCGAGTCAGATCTGTTGTGGCTGATCATTCGTGCGGAGTAAGTCGATACTTGATCACAATGTAACCAATCGGATTGAAAATCTTGAAATTCCAAGTCTATCTGAATCATAGGCTTGAAAACTTCCGGCTTCCTATCGTTCCGCGATGCAATATTCGTCGACATTGTTCCCCACTTTATTCTATCCGCCCGAGCGACGCGTTTTGCCACGGACGGCAGTTACTAGCCACTGGTGATCCGGCTCGTTCTACCTCGCTCCGCTTCCCTCGATGCAGCCTCGCACCGGCCGGACGCTAGAACGCCCGATTTTCTTCCTTCCCCGATCGTACCTCCTCGGGGTGAGACCGCCTGATGAAATCTTGCGTCGCATCGCCGCCGAGCGGCCGTCCAAGGAAATGGCCCTGGAGGTAATCACATTGTTCCTGGATCAGCCACCGTGCCTGACCTGGCGTTTCAACTCCCTCCGCGGTGACGCTGATCCCCAAGCCGTGGGCCAAGCCTATGATCGATCGCACGATGGTCTGGCTTTTTTGACAGGTTTCTAAGTCCCTTATGAAGTACTGGTCTATCTTCAAGGTGTCGAATGGGAAGTTCTTGAGGTAACTCAACGAGGAGTAGTAGGTGCCGAAATCGTCCAGCGAGATTCGTATACCCAGAACGTTCAAGGTATTCAGTATGTCAATGTTGTCGATTGTCTGCTCGAGTAGGACCGTTTCGGTGATCTCGAGCTCGAGCCGATCTGCTCGAATTCCAACTGCGTCGATGATCTGGGCGACCGTATCCGTGAGCGAACCGCTGAGGAACTGCGCCGGTGACAGGTTTACCGCGACTGTCAGTGAAGATGGCCATCGAATCGCTTGGCGGCAGGCTTCCTCAATCACCCATCGTCCAATCTCATCCATCAGGCCGTCGGCTTCGGCGATCGGGATGAACACGTTCGGAGGGATGATCCCGACCTCGGGATGACGCCAACGCAGCAGCGCTTCGAAGCCCACGACCGATGAAGGAGGTCGAACAAGTGGCTGATATTCAAGAAAAAGCTCGCCCCGCTCCAACGCCATACGAAGGCTTCGTCTCAGATTCTCCCGCTGTTCGAGCAGGAGCAGCATCGAGCGATTGAAAATCCGCGCGCAACCGCGTCCTTCCTTCTTGGCTGCATAGAGAGCAATGTCCGCGGCTTTCATCAACTGCTCGGTCTCGGTCGCGTGTTCCGGTCCGAAAGCGATTCCGATGCTCGCGCCGACGAAGACAGGGATGTCGTTGATCACGAACGGCGCCTTGAACGCGCCGATCAACGATCCCGCGAGGCGTTCAGCTTCGGCAGGCTGCGGCTTTCCCGATAGAATGACGGCGAACTCATCCCCGGCCAACCGATATGCAAATTCGCCGTCCTGCAGCGCGTCCCGGATCCGGCCTGCCGCGAGCTGAAGCAACATATCGCCCGTTCCATGGCCGAGTGTATCATTGACCGCTTTGAACTCGTCGAGGTCAATTTGCAGCAGGGCCGTCGTCTCCTTTAATCCATCAGCCGCCGACAATGCTTGTTGCAACCGCTCGCTGAAGCCGCGCCGATTCTGCAATCCGGTCAACGCGTCGTGCGTCGCCTGATGGAGGAGCATGATATGCTCCTGCTCCTCCGCCAATGTTCGCCCGCCTTGCACCGTTTTTCTGGATTCGACGATTCCGATGCCGTTCGCAGCACCGAAGACGACAGCGGACCGGGGCGCTGCACCCAGCGATCGCTGAAGATCGACATGTATCGGAGCGCCGCCGTGGAGCACCTGATCAAATTTGTCGATGAGCCTGGTGTCGACGTTCTGATAGATCTCCCACAATGTCGCGCCCTCCACCACCGCGCGGTCGTGACTGCTTTTAAGTTTGGTCGAGCAGTGCGTTAGGCGGAAATCCTGATCATAGAACGACACAATGTCAGTCGTGTTCGCCAGAAAGTCCACGAGACGTGCTTCGCTGACAGACGAAGCATATGGCGGCGAAGGCACCTCCCTCATTGTTCCGGCACCCGATGTTTTCCGTCGCAAGAGCCAGTTCCATACGCGGTGCAAATCCGCATCTCCTCACACCTATGGTGAAGGTAGCAAACCGTTTAGGCGGTTGCAAACCTTCAACCTGCTTTGCAGCGATGCGGGTAAGCCATATAGGCCCGTATGCGAAAAACACAGCGACTGTTTCCAGCCGGTCCTCCTTTTCTCCTGAATTGTAGCCCGTTCGCTGCACCTTCGCGCATAGTTTCCTTACATCGAAACAGCCAGCGTGTGACCGCGGTCATCGTCCGCCCACGGACCAGCAAGCATCAGAGCTTCTCTGTAAGCGGGGCCCCTTCCCCGCCAGGGCTGATCGCAACCAGGCGAAGAATGCTTCTAACCGAAGCCGCAGCGGTCTGGCGTTCTGCTTCCGCTTCTGCGACTCTTCATCATGGTTGTGGGGGCTCTGACGTGGCATTCTCCCGCAGCTTCCTTGTGCTGCGAAATACCAGTCTGCCCGGCAGGCGAAGCCTTTCGGCGCAGTGCAAGGCTCAGCGTCAACGGCGGGTGGGCGAACTGTTGCCAAAAAACATCGCCCGACCTGCCCCGGCGAACCTAGAATCAAGAAGACCGCAGTGTTTCACGCTCTTGCGATATGCCTCGTGAGCAGGCGGATGTGGGCAACGAGAATCGAGGTTCGGCCGAGGCGATTGTGCGCTCGAAATCCTGGCGAGGCGCCGGCAACGTTCGTTCAACCACCCAGCGGCGTGGAAGGACTTCAAAGCCCTTGGCGCCGTCGAGCCGCATGACGCGATCTCGAGCACGAAGCTTCCGACCTTCTGGAGCGCGCGTTTCGGCTTCGGTCCCGTATAGCCGCCGTCGGCGTGACGGTGACGATGTGGCGCTTGCGGCCGTTCACCTTCTTGCCCGCGTCAAAGCCTGGAATTCCTCTGCTTTTTGTGGTCTTCACCGACTGGCCGTCGACAATGCCGGCGCTCGGACTGGCTTGGCGGCGTTCCCGTTCCCGCGCCGCCACGACGAGACTGTTGCTGATGGTGCGCAGGGGCCTGCCGTCGCGCCAGCCGTAGAAAGCAGCTCTGCACCTCTGCGCCGTCGTAAACGGCTGGAAATCCTTCGGCAGCATGCGCCACTGGCAGCCCGTCGAGGCCATGTGGAGGATCGCATTCACAACTTCACGCAAGTCCGCCTTGCGCGGGCAGCCGACAGGCATCGGCGGAACAATCGCCGTCCATTCGGCATTGCTCAGGTCGCTTCTTGCATACCGCACCGCCTCACTGGCACAGTCGTCGCGAGTGATATCCGTCCAAGGCATCGTGCTCTCCATCGAATCTTCGCAAATCCGACGGGATCAACCCACGGATATCACTCAACTCTTTTGGGCAGGCTCTTAGGCCATACAACCAAGACGATTATTATTGGTTTTTTCAAAGGTGTTGATCGATAGTGTAGGGCCATGGACGAGGTTTTGAACAAGCTTTTCCAGATGCACGAGAAGACGCTGGTCTTGATCGCCGCCTATGACGGCTTCGACCGGCTCCGTTATGCAAACGCTGCATTCCGCTCGGCATTTTTTATAGAGCCGGAAGAGACGCCGTTTTGGTCAGAACTGATGCGCCGCAATTTCCAGGCCCGCAGAGGCACCATCATTCGCGACCCGGATTTTGAAGCGTGGTTGATCTCAACGCAGTCGCGGCGAGGGAAGGTTGGGTTCCGAGCCTTCGAGACCGATCTTTTCGATGGCCGCTGGCTGTTGATGACGGAAACCGTTAACAGCGACGGCTGGATGCTTTGCATTGCCAACGATATCACCGGCTTGCGGGCGGACGAACGCTCGGTGCGGCAAGATCGGGACTTCGCCATGAAGGCCGCTCACACCGACGAGTTGACTGGCGTTGCCAATCGCCGGTTCGTGATGGCTCGCGTTGACGACATGCTGCAGCGACGCGATGCCAAGGACGCCGTTCTTGGTTGCCTTGGCGTTCTCGACATCGACAGCTTCAAAAGCGTCAACGACAGGTTCGGGCACCAGGTGGGGGATGTGATCCTGCGCGATTTTGCCCGACGAATACACGGCCTGGTACGTCGAACCGACTGTTTCGGCCGGGTGGGTGGCGAAGAATTCGTACTGGTTATGCCAGGCACGTCATTGGAGGAGGCGGAGTTGATCGTAGGCAGAATGCTGGCAGTTGTCCGCAGCGCGAGACCACTCGTGGAGCGTGCGGATTTCAGCTACACTTTCTCAGCCGGAATCGCTGCCGGGCGGCCCGGCGACATTGCCGCCAGCCTATATGCGCAGGCCGACAAGGCGCTTTATTCCGCCAAGCTGGCCGGACGAAATCGAATCCATGTGGCAGGTTCACTTCTCGGGCGATCTGCCGTTGGCGGATGATTTTGGAGCATGTGACCTAAGGCCGCGAAATCTCTTCACGCAACGGAACGCGCACTATTGAAGTCGGGCGATGAAAGCCCAGATCGCCTTCGACGCGGCGGCTTGAGGCCGCCGGCGAAGCCGAGGAAGCTGCTCTTGCGACCTTGGCTGAAACTTGCAGTTCTGCCGGATCGGACGCCAAGTGAATTCGAGCAAGTTTGAAGGCGGCGAGGAGACCATCACGCCGATCGGTATGCGGACCACCTACGGAACGCAACAGATGAGCGAAGAACCCACCTCGCAACCAACGCCAGCCCCGCCCTTCAGCCCAATGTCGTATTCGAAGCGAGGTGCTTGCCGACTTGGTCAAGCATCGAAACGGAAGCATAGAACTCCGCACAATCGGGATGCGATCCCGCACACCGGAACCATTGCGGCCCGTCCTTCGTTGCGCGTCATTGCCCATTTCGGAGTGCAGCACCAATGGCCGACAACACTGACAACAAGGCGACAGCAGGCAGAGCCAGCGCAGATGACGACCTGGCGCGGGAGACCGACGGTCTTAAGCGCGAATTGGCCAACTTAAGAGCGGTAATCGCAGAGCGCGCAGACGATGCTGTCGCGGCCGCTTCACGAGCGACCCAAGCTGTTGTCACCCCGATCAGAGAGAACCCTGGCGTTGTGAGTTCAGCATTCGTAGTGGGTGGCATCGTTGGCTTGCTTATCGGGCTGGCTATCGGCCAATCGGACCAGCGTTCGAGGCACTGGTATGACCGGTATCGGTGAGCCAGAGCGGCGGTCTTGTCTTCGCCGGCTCCCAAGCGCGAAAAGTTGTTCCTGTTGGAAAAGTGAGTGATGTCATGTCGCACTTTGCAGCCGCGTCACGGCTGGAGGCGTGTCCGTCGATATCCAGATTTGCCGCCAAGAGCCCGAAGCTGGTTGGACCCTTGCGGTAGTGGACCACGAGGGCCCTCGACTGTTTTGACGATAAATTGAAGCCGATCAGCCAGCGCTCGATGCCGGAATGTACGTCATTGAAGACGAGGACATCAGTGCCTTTGTCGAGGATCGATCGGGCACGCAGCACCAAGCGGCTCATAGTGGGCGGGCAGGAACCTCCCGTCCGGTTTGGGAATTTTTCGGACAGGATATTTTTTTACACCGCCTGTCCGCGGGGGCTAGGGCCCAGGGCTGGAGAGGCTGGTTGCGCTGAGCGCAGCAGCGGTCATCTGCTGCACTATTGGGAATAGCCTGAGGCGGCAGGCCCTGAAATCTCCACCTCGAAAACCATCACGGCATGTAGCACCGGGCGGCTATCTTCGTCGTGCACGTCCACCCTGAGCGTGTGGCGGGTTTCGTCGCGAAGGGTGCTCCGAACGTATTCGGCCAATGTCTGGATAGCCTCGGCGCGAACGTTCGCAAGACTGCTTTGCTCCATCCCGTCCTCGTCCGGATAGACCACGTCGTTGTCTCGTACGTCGAAGTAGTACTTCGCCATGGCGCCGAACCGTCTCTGACCCAAACTGTTCCATGTTTGATTGCGTACCGACGTGGGTCGACCAAATCGAGCCCGGTAGGAAGCTGCAAGGGGACGACTCGCCGGATTCGATTTCACCCGCGCTGTGGAAAACCGGGTGAACAACAAAACGAACAGATGATTCTTGATTCCGGCAGTTCGCATAACGCGGCCACGCCAGACGGTTGGCGGTCGTCATACTTCGTCCGCCTGCGGACGATTAACGTTGTCCGGCTTCAGGTTCGGCCGCTCCCTGTAGAAATCTGCCCACGATAGGCGCTGGTCCCGGGTGTGGTCGGGCGGATTGCTGGCTGGCTCGCGGCAGGTGGTGCGGACGATACCGTGTCGAGCGCAGCGGGGGCAGTCATCGCCGATCGTCATGCCGATGGCCGCCTTGGTCCCTTGGTCTTGCACATGGGACCGGGCCCCCGTGTCGCCGATTTGTCCGAAAAATGCCTGGCGCGCGACCTGTTCAGACGGCTGGCCTGTCCTCCCCACGCTGACTTGAAGCCTAGGAGTGGACTGTTGCCAACCGCGAACGGCGTCCGAGTTTTTGCGCCTCGGCTTACGGTCGACGGAACGCGGGACGACGCCGGTCAACCGGCTGACCTTTCCTGCCGGCTGGTCTTTGGTCGGCGAGCCTTGCACGTTCATTCTTTGCTGAGCTGTCTTCGATCTTCCGCGTATCGGCCGACCGCCACACAAGGAAAAGGACCGCGGCAAAGTAGCCGATCTGCGCCAGAACCGCGCAGATCACGGTCTGAATGAACGTCGTCCAAAGCGATTGCGTTACCACATATGTGGTGATCGCAAACACCAAAAGCATGCCGACAAGGCCGCGGAGGAACAGCAGAAAGGACATTTCTATCCCGCCGTGCCGCTCAAAAGCGTTGGTGCGTCCAAGCTCATGTGGAAAATTCCTCCCGCCCGAAGCACGCATCAGGGAAAGCGCACGCGGCTGCAGAGATCACCACGTGATGCCACGTTGCACCATTACGCCCTTTGGTGGAACGCATGACGAAAAGGCCTACCGCCCTGCCCCGATGACGTGGTGGCGGCTTGATTGGCACAGGCAGGCCGACACTGATTGCTTTGAGCCGGTCGCCTGTGCCACCCCACCAAGCCACATCGCAAAATCTACTTGTCACGCCGAAAATTGTCGTTGGCTTTGCGTCCAGCAACTTATCCCCGGATACATATTTCACCGGCAGTACCGCCTTCTCGTTCCGTCCTGATGGCCCAGTGCTATTTCAGGTGGCCGCTAGCCCGCACAGCACCTCGCGCCGGTAGCTGCATAGCCGCCTGGCAGCCTCACGCTTTCAGCCGGCTTTTCTTTACGCCTGTGCCATATCTGCACGAACCACGCGGCTGCTCGCTCTCTTTGACCGCCACCTTGTCGCCGACCGCGACATGGAATTGCCAAGGCACGGCAGCCTTAAGATTTCACCGATGGCGCCCCAACAGTGGCGTCGGCGAGGATCGTGCCGACTGGAATGGTCGGTCGCATGTCGCAAGAAGCTCGCGCTTGCCGCTTTGCGAGTTCCATGGCGGGTCATGATGGTAGCGAATTCGGCACCTTGGGGCGCGGATCTGGTCGGCCACGCGCGCCACTTCACGCTTGCGACTCGGCCGTCTCCTGGGCGAAGGCGGTGGGGATGAAGGCCGAGACGACGCGGCGGCCGCTCTTGCCGGCATGCTTGCGCAGGAACGCCGTCCAGCGTCCGCCTTCAGTTGTTGTCCCTGTCCCACAAGGCAACCGGCAGCCTGGCATAGGAAAGGATCCCGCGCGCCGGCGCTTGGCAGTGCCGGGGCTAAGTCGACGCGACGCCACACAGGCCTGAGGCGGCCCGTCCAAGTAGCAGCATTTGAATGGGCCTGGCCAATGCGATCAGGTAGCTATTGATGCGCAGTGGCTAGCGCATATCAGCTTGCGGTACAAAGCCCGCAAAAGGTGCGTTTGGGTAAGGGAGCGCACCCTTGATCAGGAGGGTGAAAACCGTTCGAAGGGATTGACCTGAACACTGCTCGCCGCGATGCCGGGCGACGCGGGCGCGCCCTTCAGTCACCGCAGCGTCTCTCTTGCTCACGACGGCGAAGCCGAAATAGCCTTGTTGCGCGGGACAGGGTTTGGGGTGTTTTGGATGGCTAAGCTTGAGGACAAGCCTTTCGACCAGGCCGTGATGGTCCATGTCGCGCGCGCCGGACTGGTCCAGAATATCGGCAGCGTTCGGGAGGCGGCGGAATGGCTGCTCCGCAAATGGCCCGCCGACAGCGAGAGCGAAACCTCTTGGAGCGCTCGCAAGGCCTGCCTCGAGGCGCTGCAGGGGCAAGGCGATGCCGCCAGCGCCCGCCAGGCATTCACAGACGCTGCCAAGGAAGCAGGCATTCTGATCGGCGACGCTTTCCGGCCGCCGCCCAAGCCCAAGAAGCGCAAGCGCTAGCGCCAACGCGCCCGCCAATAGGGATGATCCCCTCCCGGCTCAGGGTTCGCCGCCGCCGAAACGGATTCATGGTTCCCCTTCCGCTGTTTGGGGGAGTTGAATTTCCGGCAGTTCGGGAGCTAGCTGTCATTAGCCGGCTTCCGCAAGCCGACCTTGGCCCGGCTGTTTGATTGAGAGCCCCTTTCCAGGCAGCCGGGCCGATCCGGCTGCGGCAATGTTGGATTGAGTTTTCAGGAAATCTGGACGATGTTCATCAAGCCGGTCGCCCCGGCCGGAAGGCCTAGGCCCCAAAGAGATTGACGCCCCGGGCCCCGAGATTCGCCGCTGCGAGCAAGCACCTCGTGCGCCGGGTCACGCCTTCGGCGGCACGCCTGCCATCTTCTCGACCCGTCTCCACGGGCGGGGGCGGATTGATGGGTTCGCAAGGCGATCACCGCTGCGGACATGCCGTCCGCCCGCCGCGCCTGGGCATCAGAGCCAATTGAGCGGTTCCGGGCTCTCGAACGATGCAATGGATCGCACAATTACCGCTTTCGGCGGACTGTGGTCAGGAACGGTTCGACTTTTTGGTGAAAGGTATTGCCCTTGTCGCAACCTTCGGTCCGCCTTTACCATTCCCAAATGCCACGACGTTACTATACCCATCAGGATCCCGATGAACTCTGGACAGTGTACGATATGTTCACCGGATGGCCCGCGGAACTGGACGGCCTTGTTCTCGCGGGGATATGCGCGAAGGCTGCCAGCGAGCTCGTCGATGTGCTGAACCGGAGGGACCACAATGACCGAATGGCAAAGGGGGGATTTCGGGAGCAGGCCGGTTAAACTGGTCGCCTTGGGCAAAACGCAAAAGCCCGCCCACTCCCGCTCAGGCCATATCGACCGGGTTCGACAGCTCAACCTCATGGATCCGGGCAAAGGCGCGACGATCCTCACGGCG
This sequence comes from Mesorhizobium alhagi CCNWXJ12-2, assembly GCF_000236565.1. Lineage (GTDB taxonomy): Bacteria > Pseudomonadota > Alphaproteobacteria > Rhizobiales > Rhizobiaceae > Allomesorhizobium > Allomesorhizobium alhagi. The sequence continues at coordinate 29,757 of NZ_AHAM01000286.1, forward strand.
CATCGCGAAAATCCTCGATCGGATGAAGGCCTTGGATGCGCCGGGAGCCCAGGAAGACGTCCGCCAGCATCTTTCGGGCACGTTCGCAAAGGTCGATGAGATTCGACAGGCGCACTGCCAGTTCTTTTTGTGCTTGCCCATTGGCCGACGTGCGAACGGAATAAAGCCCGGCTGAGATGGTGAACCGCCCGTTATATTGCGTGCCATTATCAATCAGCTTCCGTAGTGGGCTGCTTCGGGAGCCGCACCGAGCCGGCAGCGGGCAGCTATGGCGAGAAGATCGCTCACAGCTTTGAACCGGCGCCACAGCGCTGTCCCACCCGCCTTTGAGATCTCAATTCCTTATCGTGCCGATCGGCGCGGAGACGCCACACCGATTGAGACCCTTCGCGATTGGCCGTCTTGGCGCTGTAGTCGGCCCGAATGGCTGCCTGCGTGGCGTTCAGGCCGACGACGTACCCTTCGACGAAACGCTGATGTTTGGGAGTCAGATCGGCCACACTGCCCCACTGTTTCGGGAGAGTGCTATGAATGAAAAAGCTTTGACGACGCTGTTCACTGACGTATGGGCGCTGCGCCTGGTCATGCAAAACGAGATACGGAGAGCGGCGGCACGAAGCGGCGAATTCGCCGAGTTTCTGGCAAAGCGCCACGAAGAGGTTCACGATGACGCGCGTCGCATCCAGACTGATGAGCCGACGAGAATGGTCATCGACGCCGCAATCGACAGGTTCTTTGCGCCGCTCTTGCAGGGACCACCGCCGCCCGCAGAATCGTAAATAAGCAAGACGGGCGCTCACCGCGGTGCAATGGAGGCGAACCTCTTAGAGTCCGTTTTGAAATTCAGGGATGGGCATTTCGTCGGACA
>NZ_AHAM01000285.1 GCF_000236565.1 Mesorhizobium alhagi CCNWXJ12-2
CGCGGCCAGTCGCGGCCAATGTTGCATCCGGCAATCGCGCGCATTCTAATTTCACCCCTGTCCTGGTTGTTGCAGGACTGGTCTCCATGGCGCTGATTGCCGGGGCCGGTGGTTATTTCAGCGGCCTGTTCGAGCCGACGCCGCGCCCTGACCTTGCTGATCCTGTTTCAGCAGAAGAACCCGCAGCCCAAGCGCGCGATGAGCCCGAGCTGCAGGAAGCCGAACCTGCCCAAGCTCCCGTCAGCGCACAAGAAGCAGCTGAAGAGCCTGCCCCCCAAGCGTCCGATGAGGCGGAGCTGCTGCAGCAACCCGAACCTGCCCAAGCTGCCGTCAGCGCACAGGAAGCATCTGGCGAACCGTCCCCCGACACCAGTGCTTCGCAAGAGGAACTGCAAGCGGCAAAAGACAGAACCCAGCAGCCTGCTGAGCCGGAAGCCGCTATCCCTGAAGAGGAGGAGGTCGCAGTCCTGGATCCGGCCAGGCAGCCTCCCGCAGCCGAAGCGATCGATGGCGTCGCGGACCGGATTTCATGGCTTCGCAACTATCCCGGCGGCGACTGCTTTTATGCCATCGCGACGTCAGCGGCCGACACGGCGATCGAAATCGAGGGATTCGGAACCGCTGTCGACCCCTTCATGGAAATGATGACCGACTTTCAGTCGAAATTCGGCTTCGAACCTGAGATAAGTGTGCGGCTGATCGAACCGGCGCAATGCGTCATTACAGATTTCATGCGTGGTCTCAGCGGCGCTGTCGAAGCGCCTCAACTCACGCTCGACCGGACGTCGGTGCCGAGCGGTTCTCCGGTCAGCGGGGCACTGGAAATGCCGGCGGGCCGCAGTTCGAACCTGTTGTTGATCGACCACAGGGGCATGGTGTTCAACCTTGACAGCCGCCTGATCCGGACGCCTGACAAGGCCTCGTTCAGCATTCCTATCGGTCTGAGCGCGGCAGATGCCGCTGCGGGCCAGGCGGTTCCGCAGGTTATCGTCGCGGTCATCTCTCCGGACGGCATCGAGGCTGCTGAAATCTCCAAGCCGAGACCGGCCGCCGAAGTGCTTCCAGGCATTCTTTCCGAAATCCAGGCCAAGAGGCTTGTAAGCGGAGCCACCGCCAAATATTTCCGGCTCGGCGGCTAAAAACCGTACCTTTCACGGCCGCTGCCAACCGTTTAGCCCACGCGTTCTCACAGCCAACTCGGCCGGCCTCATTGCTGGAGGTCAGCGAACGATGAAGGATGCGACCCCGAAATCTACAGGGTTGCCTTGCTTCAGTATTTCGTTGCGCAACTGCTCGAAATACGGCTCTGCCTGCGTGCCCTCATGGGCTGAAAACGTGAGCAACGCATGATCACTGGCGATCGCAACAAGCAACTGGACGGTGCCTACCGGTCCGTCGGTCAGGGTGAGTGGAGCCCGGAAGGATACTGTATTTCCGGCCTCGGGCCTGAGATCCTCCAGTTCCTGAACCTTGCCGTCGTCATCGATGATGATCAGGTAGAGCCGGCTGCGGCGGAAATTATGGATACGGCCTGTCAGCACCTCGCCGCTCCTGACTTCTGGCGTGGCTGTTTGCACGGCGAGCGGCTGCTCAGGATAAGCAGGGAGATCACTGGCAAAGGTGAGCGCTGCGCATTGCGCATCCGTGACAAGATGGCCATGGATCGTGGCGGGCGTCTCGATCAATTGATTGATGCGGCGACCAAGTTCACCGATCCGCTCGACAGTGGCGGCATATCCCTTCACTTCGATCACATTGCCACGAGCTGAAGCGAGAGCCAGCAAGCACTGGCGGGGCTCGGCAGACAGAATATCCAGCAGCTTGGCATAGCTCTGATTCAGCGTTTCCGCGGGGGCAAGGGGCTCTGGAGAACCAGGCCGGAGCAGCGCAACGGTCTGCTCAGGATCGGGAGGCGTGAGCGCGTCGAACTCGATGCGAGGGTCGGATTTGGTGAGTGCCCGGGGCGCCGTTGCTACCGGGTGGCGTTGCACGCCCTTGGTTGACGCAATTGCCTGCGGCTTCGAGCGCACAACAGGAGTTGGCGGCTGCGGCCGGACCGCTTTCGCGGTGCTGTGCGGCCGCAAAACAGACACGCTTGGCGCGGAGGGCTGGGCGACGATGTGCTGCCGCTGCCGGGCGACTGGCAGCGGCAGACGCTCAGAAGCGGGAGCTGGCGCACCTGCCGATGCGGCACGCGCTGGCTGGGGCGGCTGGACGGTTTTAGTTGCAACGCGGCGTGTGGCTGCAGGTGCGGCGCGAAAATCCGGCTGTGCTGGCCTGGCCGCCTCGGTTGCTGCCACCGCGGCCAATCGTTGTGCTTGGGTCGGCGCCCGCTTGGCGTGGCTTTGTGCGTCGGGCGGCACGCGGCCAGCAGTGGCGGGCGCTTGCTGCGCGACGGCGCTGACCGCAACTGCCGTGAGTTGTTTGCGCGTCCGACCAGTATCCTTGACCGGCTCGGGCGTCGCACGGACAGCTTTGAGCGGCGTCTTCTGCCCTATGGGCGCCGCCCTTTGCGGGGGTGCTGTCTGCCCGGCTTTTGGCGTGACAGATGCTTTTTTCGCCAATGAGCGAGGCGTCGACTGAACCGTAACAAAAGTCTCTGCTGCCGGCTTGCTGTCGGTTTGTGGGATCGCCATCAGGGATCCGGCAAGGGCGGCATGGATCCCCAGCGAGGCGCAAATGGCGATGCCCCAGAGAGGCATTTCCGATCCGTTCCTCACGGGACTTTCCCCGCGCTTTGACCCTGCGCCTTCAGCGTCACGATGCGGACGGGAACATTGGCGGTGCTGATGCGCGCAAGTAGGTCAACGAAATCGTCCGCCTGTACCGTGCGTTCGGCGAGAATATTGAGGAACTCGGTATTCTCCGCAGCTTTCCTTGCTGCACCGGGCAAAACGTCCAGCGACACGGGGGCGCCATCGAGAAACAGCGACCCGTCCGCGGTCACAAGCAGCAAAGGCCGGGGGAGATGCTCCAGCGGCAAATGCTGCGTCAGAGGGACGTCTGTCATCAGTTCGCCGTGGGTTATCAGGCGTCCGGTCGCCAGATAAAACAGCAGGAGAAGAAATACGATATTGATGACAGCCAGCGAGAAGTCGGGCCGCTGCCGCTTCGGGCGGGAAGGAATATAGCTCACCGGACGCTCCCGCTCGCGTTCACCAGCGCCACATTGTCGGCCTCGGCCACTTTGAGAGCCTCGAGCGTGGCAACTATATCCTGAACCGTCGCCCGCCCAGTGGAGATTACCAGGAAACTTCGAACCCCTTGCGAGACGAGCCGTGCGGCTTCTGAAGTCACGTCCTCGGCAGCAATCCGTTGGCCACCGATGGTCACGAAGCCTTGGGAGACGCGGATCGCAACAACAAAGGCATTGCCTGCGCCAGTGGAGGACTTTTCGTCAGAGAGGCCGGCGACATTGCCAACTGGAAGCAGGGAGTATGGCGCGATCTGGGACGACAGCATGAAAAACATCAGCAGCAAGAACATGACGTCGATCAGTGGAGTCAGCACGAATGTCGGGCGGATCTTTCCGGCTTGCCTATGGTTCAGGGCTTGGCCCAAAGTCGGATCCCCGGCGATCAGGCCGCGTCAGGCTGCGTTGCGGCGCTGAGATCGTTCCGGCTACCCACCGTGCCACCGAGGCCGCCTATCGGCCCAGTCTCGCCGAACAGTACTGAACCGATGGCCGTTTCCATGGTGGCGCGTTCGTTCTCCACGCGCGCTTCGAGCCACACCCAGACAAAGTAGAACGGAATTGCTATGCCCAGGCCGGCCGCAGTCGTCAGCAATGCAGCCCAGATGCCGGTCGCCAGCGCCGAGGGATCGACCGCACCTGCGCTCCTCGACAATTCACCGAAGGCCGAGATCATCCCGATGACCGTGCCGAGCAGCCCCATCATGGGCGCGGCCTGCACCACCGATTCCAGGATGCGAAGATAGCGGGACATTGCTGTGATCTGGTCAAGCGCGGTGTGTCCGGCGATTTCCTGCGCCCGTTGCCTGTCCCCGGAATGGAGCAGCAGGGACTGCATCGCACTTGCGACGGTTGCCGAGGTGGGCGACGTCTCCTTCTTGGCCTCGTTCAGTGCGCGGGCTCGATCTCCTGACGACCATATCAAAACGGCGCTTCGCGCCGCGCGCGAGCGGCCGACGCCGATGCGGGCGAACTGGACGATCTTGAAGATGGCGACAGCTGTTGCCAGGATCGAGGCGGCGAACAGTGCGATAAGGACCGGGCCGCCGGCAGAACCCAACTGACTGATCAGAACGTCAATCATGGCGGCCCCCGTTACAGCCCAAAGTCGATCGGAGTGCGCGTCGTCGTTTTCAACGCGTCAATACAGATCGTAGCACTTTTGCCCTCAGCCACACATTCGGTGAGATCGTTGATCAGGAGCCGCGAGATCGCATTGCAGGCCTGGTCAGCGAGGTCGAATTGAACGACCTTGGTCTTGCCTGCTGGAAGTCGGCCGAACTCGAATACCAGCGCCTCTGCGACCTTACCTTGCCCATCAAAGGTAAAGACGTCGAAGGACGCCTTGTCGAGCAGCACGCCAGTGACATTGTGGGCAACGAAAGAAAGCCTGCACCCGCCCTTCAGATCAACGGCTTCATTGAGCTCGATCGAAAGCGCTTTTTCCTGAGCCACCGCACCAGCCGGCGTCGTGCAAAGGTTCGACGCTGCCATCATGCCGCATAACAAGCTGCGAAAGGCCATGTGTGCATCTCCTCGCAAGGCCGCGCTTGCAGCAACGCAAGCTCTGGCCCGCTCGACGGTTCTCGCAAGCATGGCAAGAATGTTGACGCACGCCAGAACCACCGTCGAGCAGTTTGCGATGATTGTTCTACTTCATCAAGGCTTTGCTTATTGGCGAGGCTCATTGATAATACGTTCGTCTATTGCGGGCACGATTGTGTCCGCGGCAAGGGCTTCGCAATGATGGAACCGTCGCGATGGTTGCCTGTCTGGGTGGGCTACCAAGGCTCGACCGCCGGAGCTATCGCTCTGGTGCTCGCCATCTTCGCGCCAACGGCGGCAAAAGCCGAATTCACGGTCTGCAATCAGACGCTGGACGTCGTCAACCTGGCCGTAGGACAGCAGGTTGAAGACGCGTTTCGAACCGAAGGGTGGTGGACGGTCGGCGCCAACCAATGCGTGAACGTCATTCGCGAGGAACTTGGCAACCGGTACATCTATGTCTACGCAACGGATGTGTTCGGGCATCCGATCCTCAGCGGCTCGACCGATATGTGTGTCGAGCGGCGGCGATTCACCATCCGCGGCATCGGCGAGTGCTGGCAGCGCGGACACATCGCCGCCGCGTTTTACGAGGTCGACACGCGTGAGCAGGCCCGATGGACTTTGTTCCTCTCCGGGCGCGGTCCATGACGCACAGCATAGACGCGAGTTTCCGCCTCAAGAAGCAGGCCCTCGCAGCAAAGCGGGCACGTGCCCGGCTGCGCAAGGCATTCGCCGCGCTTGCCATATTGGTCACGCTCGCCATAGCAGCCGCCTTTTATTACACAGCTGACCATTGGCGCCTTGGCGAGGACTATGACGAGGATCTCAGATTTGCAGAGGACGCCGGCGAGATACCAGCCGAAGCGCCTGTTTACATTCCGGCCATTGTGGATCTTCCCGGCGATCCGATGTGGATCAGTCTGTCGAAGGAGAGTGCCAGCGCGAGCCGGATAAGTACCCTCGCCCGGCCAGCAGCGCTGGACCGGTTCGGAGTCTCGCCCGAGATTCACTTGCTCTCGGACGCCATGCTGAGTTCCAGCGAGCGCTTCATGACGACCATCCCCTCAACGCAGGAGGACTTTGCGTTTTTCCAGGCCCAGCGGACTGTCTCACCAATGCCCTCGACGGCCCCGGCGGAGCTTGAAGGTTTGATCGCCCCCGCCGCCTCCGAGGCAGATGGTTCCGGCTCGGAGGCGGCGGGGTGGGACGAGACGATCAGTGCTGGCGAAGCTGAGCTGCCTCACTTCCAGAAAACCGAAATCGAGAACAATACGACCGTGGCGACCGTCACCCCTGAACCGGAGCGGATCGAGGCAACCAGAGATTTTTTCATAAAGGTGCTGGTGAGCCGCAGCATCGACAGCATCGTTCTCGAAGAGGGGTTTTCTGCCGAGGACGCGAAGCTGGCCGGAGAAGCCCTCAAGTCAGTGTTCGCCCGCGACGGGGTTCAGCCTGGCGATGTCGTGGCGCTGCGTGGATCTCGTGCGAAGCGCGACGTCAAGGTGTTCTCGCTGATGCAGGTCTCGATCTATACCGGCGACGTCTTCTTGGGAACGCTCGCGCGCAATGCGGCCGGAGCGTTCGTCTCCAGCGTTGATCCCTGGGTACGCGACGATTTGTTCAACTATTCAGGCGAGCCGAAGGACGTCGGCTTGAAGCGTCAGTACCGCCTTCTGGATGCCATATACTCGACCGCGGCGCGCAACAATGTCCCCACCGCCGTGATCGGCGAGGCGATCATGTATCTGTCGCGCGGCCAGGATCTGAACAGTTTTGCGACGCATAGCGACCGTCTGGTGCTGATCTATGGCAGTGGAGCGCGTGGCGAAGGTGGTGCGGGAGGCCGCGTTCTCTACGTCGGCGTGCTCGGCGGCGAAAAGCCGCTCGAATGTTTCGTCTATGAGCAGAGCGATGGAGAGCACGCCTGCGTATCGGGCGACGAACGGGTCCATTCCCTGACCCTCACAAATGGCATGGCCACGCCGGTGAACGGCGTCATGACGTCCACCTTTGGTCCTCGCAAGCACCCGATCCTGAAAACCGTGCGTATCCACAAGGGCGTCGACTGGGCAGCCCCAGTCGGTACGCCAATCGTTGCAGCTTATGACGGCGAGATCGTGTTCCAGGGGGATGGTGGCGGCTATGGCAATCTTGTGCGGGTCGCTCACGAAGGCGGACGCGAGACCAGATACGCACATTTGCAGCGTTTCGAGAGGGAAAGCGGCGCTGTGGTGACGGCTGGCGATGTGATCGGCTATGTCGGAACCACCGGCCTGTCGACCGGCCCGCATCTGCATTTCGAGCTTTACCTGGGCGGCGAGGCGATCGATCCCTTGGCATCCCCTACCCTCGCATCGGTTTCGGTATCGGACGGGTCGGCCGTCGAAATCCTCACCGACCGCATCATTCAAGTCGAAAGTGGAGGCAACGCCCGAGCCAAGAACCCTCTATCCTCGGCCACCGGGCTTGGTCAGTTCATCGACTCCACCTGGATCAGGATGATGAACACCTACCGGCCGGATCTGGCGCGCTCGCTGTCGCGCGCCGAGCAGCTGGCCCTGCGCTTCGATGTGACCATCTCACGGGAAATGGTGAGCAATCTCGCGCGTGAAGGTGAAGCCTATCTGCGTGCGCGCGGCCACACGATAACTGCAGGGCGTCTTTATCTCTGCCATTTTCTCGGCATGGAGGGCGCGCACAAGGTGTTGGCGGCTCCGAGCAACATGGCGCTGATCGATGCTCTCGGAGCGGGCGTGATCCGCGCCAACCCATTCCTGACCGGCAAGGATGTGGGCTATGTGCTGAGTTGGGCCGAGAGAAAGATGACCGGCCGTGGCCGAAGACCCGCTGCGCAGCCGGTCACTGTAACCACGCAAGTCACGCAGCCGGCGTCGCCGGAGTTCGAAAAGTATAAAGCTGCGATCGCCCAACTTGTGCAGCCGGAGCAGCGAGCTCTGTAGCGCCAATCCGATACCGCGGAGCAATGCCCGGGAGTGCAGTTGATCTGCTATTGCAGGTTGATGCGCATCTCGACCCGTCTGTTGACGGGGTCATAGGGATCGCTGACGCGCGGATTATCTTCGCCCTTACCGGTTGCACTCATGCGAGACGGCTCGATGCCGTTGGACAAGAGGAAGGCGCTGACCGCCTGCGCGCGCCGCTGCGAGAGCCCGACATTATAATGTTCCGGCCCCGACGCATCCGTATAGCCTTCAACGATGAAACTATGGGACTTTAGCCGATTGTCCTTGAGCGCCGTGGCAAATTCCCCGAGCTTCTCGCGCGCCTCGGGCGTCAGATCCGCAGAGTCGAGATCAAAATTGATCAACATGTCCAGGCCGGTGCGAACCGGCGTTTCCGCCTTGCTCGCGCACTCATCCTCGGTGCCAACGCAGATGCCGCGGGACGCGCCTAGATCAACTGCAGTTGCGAAAAACTTCACTATCTCTTCGGAAGACTGCACAGGTTGAGCGGAAGCGTCCGCTGAAAATAGTGCTGCGACCAGCGCCAATGCCGAAGTAGCCCGCATGGGGTATCTCCAGTTAGAGCTCAGTGCGTACAAGAAAAGTCATATGTAAAAGTAAATTCGTCCCGGCCTACTGTCAACCAGTTTAGGGCCGCCTGCAAAACCATTGGGGTGTTCGGCAAGCTTCGTGCCCTCAAAACTTGACGATGCATACGCCGTTTCCGGCACACTTGCCCGCAGCTCGGCTTGGCTCCATGCTGCTGAGATGGAGGATTGGGACGCTGACGCAGACCAGTCCAGCGAGGAATGAGCGACCCCTCGGCATGCTCCGCCAGGAGCAGCAAGAGATGCGTTTCGGAGAAAGCGCGATGATAATCACTCTGACGATCGTCAATAACGACCTTGTGCCGAGCGGGGCGGCGACGTTTTTTCGGACGGCGAACCGATCCTTCCAGGTCGGACGAGATACGACTCTCGACTGGACCCTGCAGGACCCGTCACGTCAAATCTCAAGCCGGCACTTCGAAGTCCGATTCGAAAGCGGGGCCTACTGGCTGTATGACCGTTCAACCAACGGAGTTTTCGTGAACGGATCAACAGAGCGGATACGGGGCGTGCACCGGCTGACCAATGGCGAACGATTGCAAGTCGGGCCGTATGTCATCGACGTCATGATCGCCGACGACGACGGAGGTCTCCAGATACCGTCCACTGCGCAAGCGCCTACAGGAGCAGCCTTCGACCGGCTCGGTGCGGTTGGCGCGAGCAGTGCCGCCAAGGCGCGAGGGGTGAATGAAGTGTCCCAGCGGTCGATGCCGGTGAACGGGACCCAACCTGCCCTCCAGCCTGGATCGTTTCTGGAAGCGTTTTGCGCGGGCGCAGGGCTTCCTTCCAGTCTGTTGGCGTCCCGTGACCAGACAGAACTTGCCCACGAGCTCGGCGAATTTGTGAAACTGACGGTCGAGAATCTTAGCCAAATGCTGAGGTCGCGCGCTTCCGCCAAGGCGATAATCAAAAGTTCGAGCCGGACTGTCATCGGCCCGAGCGACAACAACCCCCTGAAACACGTGCCAGCGAGCGCCGACGCGATCGAGTCAATGTTCACGCGCAAGCGTGTTGGTTATCTCAACGCGCGGCGCAGCCTTGAAGAAGCATTCAAGGATCTCCAGACGCACGAACAGGCGACATACGCGGCTATGCAGAAGGCGCTGGCGAAGCTGCTCGACCAACTTGCCCCGGAAACCATAGAGTTGGCGGTGAAGGGATCGCCCTTCGTCCCGAAAAAGGCGCGGGCCTGGGACCTTTTCGTCGAGCGATGGGAGGAGCAAAATGCAGGCGAGAACGGCATGCTGGACCCCTTTCTGGCACATTTCGCTGATGCCTATGACGAAGCCACCAGCAAGGGCTAGGTGCGCCTGGAGAATCGTCGAAGGCGAAGCAGGTATTCTCCGCCAGGCGTCGCGCGGCATCGACCGAAGGCATCGCGCGAGTCGCATCGAAGTTGTCATAGTCATGAGTTGCGCGGTGCCTGAAGCGCCGCGCCTCGTCTACGTCGCGCGCGACCTCCGGCGTAAGCACCGCGGGCCGGACATGGCCGGGCGTATCCACCGCTCTGGAAACACGTTTTACGAGATCCGCATGGGATTGATCGCCCGTCGGCGCTTCCTCTCCTAGAATCTCTAGGATGCGCTTCAAAGCGCCTTCAAGGGAATTGTGGCCAGACTGTATCGCATGCAGAAGTGCCATTCTGGCCCGATACCCAGCGAGGTCGTCCGCATCAAAGCCACCCTCGTCGTATAGCTGCGCCGCGTCGGCGAAGTGGTTGCACGCCGATTCGAGATTGTCCTCGACTTCGATCCAGCGCGCGTCCGTCATGACAAGACAAGCCCTTTGGTGCTTACCCGCTCGACGAAGGCAGGCTTCGTGGTGCGGGCATCGTGAATATCCAAAGGAACCGCATGCCGTGCGCAGACATCCTCCACAAACCGCCAGGCATCCCCGGTTCGGTCTATTGGGAAATCGACCAGCACATCCAGGTCGCTGTCAAAGCGCATGGTGTCGGTTACATACGAACCAAAAACCACGAATCGCCCGCTATGCTTCCGCGCGTATCCGCGAAGCTCTCGAACGACTTCGTCGGCAGAGCGCTTGCGGCGCGCCGCTTCGGCCGCCTTTCGCTCGGCTAGGGTCGTGATCTTCGTCGACGATACGTCGGCACCAGACATCTGAACTGCTCGCCCTCCAGCGCAGTTGCGAGCGCTGAGCGCTAGCTTGTCCCATAATATTCACTGATGCGGTCGCCAGAGGTAAGCTTCCTGCGGCAGCTTTTCCATGGCTGGTGATATCGTACTACTGTGGCCAGTCTGCAACGGGTCGCCGCTTGGGCGCATCCGAAGCAGTGTTCCGATCGACTCCTGCACGCATACCGGGTATGAACCCGACCCCATGTTCAGGACCGTGCACATACAGCTTTGACTTCTTCGGTGGCCATTCGGTCGCTTGTCGACCCTGTATGCCTGCAACCTGGAGCTTCAGCATGACTCCCATCCAATTCGCCATCGCCTCGACCGACCTGCAGCTTGCTGCAGCGGTTTCGCTCGTCGCGATCCCGTCCGGAGGTTTGGAAATACGCGGCTCAGTCGCCGTCCAAGCCAAAGGGACTGCGCTTTGGCGGAGTCCGAAAAAAATCCTCAACCCGATACCTGACTCAATTTAGTCCACAACACTGCATTTCTCTCATCGAGCATGAGTGGGAGTTCTGCTCCGCAAAGCCTCTCGGCGATGTGGGTCGAACTTCCGCTCCATCAGCAGCCCTTCATCGACGAAGCACCACCGCCTCGAATGCGAAGATCGGTGGGAGGCGATACGGCTACACCGATGCTGGCAGCCGGATCGAACCGAGAAGCTCGGCCCAGCGCCCCGTCTGGTATGTGCGTCAGAACGTCTCGCGAAACGCCGCTGAATTGTTCTTCCCGTTGTCGCCCCGCATGCCGCAGCGCTTGTCGTGACGCTCGCGGGCAACGGCGAAACGTCCAGTAGCTCGCAAGCTTTGCGATAGACTGGCATGTCGAAATGAGGATGCCAAGCCTCGCGTAAGCCAAGCTAACGGCAAATGATAGTCCTGCCAAATCTCGTGCTGAAGGGCGCCCGAGGCGACGAAGGCCGCCTTCTCAGTCGCTCCAAAGTGGCAGTACGCAATCTCAACGCTGCGTACGATACGGCGGGCCCTCCCCTGGCGTGCCACCCTGGCCTGAGGTTCTACTCTCTGCCCGGGCCGTAGACGAATCGTTTAGGTGGTGCTGCAGGCACAATGTCGCTTTGTGGGGTTCCCCGAAGCAATCCGGGTATCAGGGTCGAACGAGATAGGTTTCCATCTTCCCGACACCTCTCAGTTCCACAATACAACGCGGCTCGAGCTCCCAAGAGGTGTGCAGCGCGCGTCTGGTTGCCTCTGAGATTTGCATGCGGTCGGCTAGGCCCTGGGACTCGAGCCGGCTTGCGATGTTCACCGTCTCTCCCCAGACATCGTAGACGAACCGATGTCGGCCGATCAGACCGGCGATCACCGGTCCGGTGTGCACGCCGATGCGGACATGAAAACTATCGCGGCCTGATGCTAAGGTCCTCAGCGAGTCGAGCATGGATTTCCCCAAAGCCAAGATCCGATCCGCGTGGTCGACTGCCGGCTCCGGAAGACCGCAAGCGGCCATATACGCGTCACCGATTGTCTTGATCTTTTCCACGGAATGCTTTTCCGCGAGGGCGTCGAACATGCTGAACATCTGGTCGAGGCGCTCGATAAGGTCCGGTGCCGGCAATCTTGCCGCGATAGGCGAGAAACCGACAATATCGGCAAAAAGAATGGTCACTTCCTCGAACCGGTCCGCAATGATCTCCTCGCCCCCTTGCAGCCGCGCAACGATCTGACCAGGCAGGACAGCATGAAGAAGCGAGTCGGCCCGCCGCTTTTCCGCCTCGATCCGCTGAAGATACTGGTGCTCGCGGTCGCGCCAGCGCTTCCTCTCCAGACTGGAGTGGATCCGGGCGCGCAGCAGGACTGGATTGAAAGGCTTGAGCAAGTAGTCGTCGGCACCCGCCTCGATGCAGCGGACTACGGCGTCCACTTCATTCAGCCCCGAAATCATGATGACCGGGATATGCCGCCACCGGCGCTCGGCTTTCAATCGTGAGAGCACCTCAATGCCGTTCATGTCCGGCATCAATAGGTCCAGCAGCACAAGGTCGAATTCGTCTTCCGCAAGGCAGGTCAGCGCGGACAAGCCAGATTCGGCAGTGAATACCTGATGACCGTCGTGCAGCAAGCGGCGCGAGAGGAGATCGCGGTTGCTGCCAATGTCGTCGACGACAAGTATCCTGCCGTTGCCGCCCGAGAATGGATCTCGCTCCGTTTTGCCTAGCGCCCTTTCGAGGCCTGCCGCATCAATCTCGGCCGGCCCCTCGGTGTCGCTGGCACGCGAGAGGCCAGCTATTGCATCGACATGCGCCAACAGCTCGGCCGCCGCCGCGAGCATCACATTGACATCTTCCTCCAGTGCCTGTTCGTGCAATTCTTCGGCTTCTTCGAGGATCATTTCGGAGTAGCCGACAATCGCGTTGAGTGGCGTTCGCAAATCGTGGCGCAGTTTTGCCTCGATCTCGCGCCCTGCACGCCCTGGATAGTCGGCTTTGCCTTGGATTAGGCTGTCGATGAGGCTGTTCAATTGCCGGGCAGCGGCGCCGACCTTCTCCAGATCAGGTGTGACGTGCACCAAACCATGGTTCTGCACCTGCTCCATCAGCAATTCCTGAAATCCCAAGATTGCCCGTGCTGGTCCGGCAAGCCGCTGCGCCAGATGGGCGGCTATCGCGTTGCGTTGAAACTCGTTCTCGGCAGTCATATGTCCAATCGGCCGGCTCGGCGGCTCAACGGTTTGCAGCAAGCAACTGTTCGATTTTCATGACAAGCCTCGACAGGTCCACCGGCTTGCTATCGTAGTCATCGCAGCCGGCCGCAAGCGCCATTTCGCGGTCGCTGGTCATAGCGTGCGCCGAAAGAGCGATGACAGGAATCCGGGAGGTGGCTGGATCCGCCTTGATCCGGCGTGTCGCCTCCCAACCGTCCATCACAGGCAGGCTCATATCCATCAGGATCAAATCTGGCCTTTCCGAAATGGTGAGTTCCACGCCAGATTGTCCGTTTTCCGCAATAAGCACTTCGAACCCACGCCGTGACAACCGCCGCGAGAGCATGTCGCGATTCATTTCGTTGTCTTCTACCAGAAGGATTCTCGTCATCTTCAGCCTCTTCTAACGATGGGCAGATCAACGAACTGAGATGCCCGGGCCAACTACTCGGCCGCGGAAATCTGGCGTTCGAGCGCCTTGACCAATTGAGACCTGCTGTTCGCGCCCTTGGTCACGACGGCAACCGCCCTATCGCGCAGCCATTCGAGCTCGTTCACCGACAGATCTTTCGAGGTAACCACGACGACCGGAATGTTCTGCAGTTCGGGCGTCTGCTGCATCTCACTCAATGTCTGAAATCCGTCCATTTCGGGCATCAGCAGATCAAGCACGACCAGGCGCGGCAACAGCCGTTTCATCAGGCCGAGGCCGCGCACGCCGTCACTTGCCTCGTGAACCCGCCAATCCTTCTTGATCAGGATACGACGAAGGAAATCGCGGGAGGCTTGGTCGTCATCAATTACAAGCACATCGCGGTTGCCACCGCCGCAAGCCTCAAGTGTTTGAATCAGCTTCTCGGTGTCGATCGGCTTCGTCAGGTATTCAACCGCCCCGAGTGAGAGGCCGAGTTCGCGATCTGCAAGTATTGTCGCAAGGATCACAGGAATCTCGCAAAGCTCCCTATCGTTCTTCAGAGATCGCAGCACTGACCAGCCGTCCTGATGCGGCATGATGATGTCGAGAATGATCGCCGCGGGGCGATGCGCGCGCGCAGCGGCTATTCCTTCCTCGCCGCTTGCTGCTTCGAACGACGCCAGTCCCGCCTCCGCCAAGGCCTTGGCGATGACGGTTCGAGCGGCTGGTTCATCATCTATGATGAGAACCGCCTTGTCTCGTGGCGGCAATGGTTCGGCTTCGGCGGGGTGTTGCTCGCCAGATTCCTTTTTGAACTCGGCGGGAATCTCCATAGTGAAGGTCGAGCCTTTTTTGAGTTCGCTTTCGACCTTCACAACGCCTCCGATCATTCGGCTAAAACTCCGGGTTATGCTGAGGCCAAGCCCCGTTCCGCCATAGGTGCGAGTGGTGGATGCGTCCGCCTGCGTAAAAGCGTCGAAGAGCCGTTCCTGCTGCTCCGGCGTCATCCCGATCCCGGTGTCGGACACTTTGAACATCAACCAATCGCCCTTTGGTCGCCGGTCGCGACGCACCGTGAGTGTTACACGACCCTGTTGGGTGAACTTGGCGGCGTTGCTGAGCAGGTTGAAAAGGTTCTGACGTAACTTTGTCTGGTCCGAATGCATTTTTCCGAGGTCGTCCTCGAGGTCCAGTACCAAACGGTTTCGGTTTTTCGCCATCAAAGGCGCGACTGTGGCCTCGACGTCGCGCATCAGATCGGCGACCTCGAACGTTTCCAAGAAAATTTCCATCTTGTTGGCCTCGATCTTCGACAAATCGAGGATGTCGTTGATGAGCGCCAGGAGATGGCGACCGGCCGCGGCGATCTTTTCCAGTTCCGGAACGAATTCCACCATGTGCTGGTCGCTCGCATCTTCGATCAGCATCTCGCTGTAGCCAATAATGGCGTTGAGCGGCGTACGCAGTTCGTGGCTGACCGACGCGACAAAGCGGCTCTTGGCTTCATTCGTCGATTCAGCACGGCTCTTGGCCCTCTCGAGTTCGTCTTGTCTCTGTTTCAATTCCGTGATGTCGGTGTAAACCGCGACGGCGCCGCCGTCTGGCGTTTTTCGCCTGCTTACGCGAACCCATCTGTCGCCGAAGCGATCCTCACCGACGAAGCCCGCCCGGTCATCGCGGATGTGTAGCCGCTGGGCAATCCACTCCTCCGGCGACGCGCCCGCAAGGTCGACTTGCCTGCCCGCCAGGTGTTGCTCCAAGATATCTTGGAAGCTTTGCCCAGGAAGAGAAGCTCGCGCATGGTCAGGGAAGAATTCGCAAAATTTACTGTTGGCCAGGATGACCCTGTCCTGCGGATCGAATAGAACAAATCCGTCAGAAATTGCCTCAAGCGCCGCTGCAATCGTCCGTCTTTGCCGCTCCGCCTCGTCTTCCAGTCGTTTCTTTTCAATCGCGCCCGCCCGAAAAAGTCGAAGCGTCCGCGACATTGCGCCGAGTTCGTCGCCTCCTTCCACCGGTATTTCAACATCGTAGCGTCCTTGCGTCAGTTCGCCGATGACCCGGTTCAGCCGCCGTAACGGGCCAATGATCGAACGAAGAACGAGGATTGTAAGAATCGACCCAATCAACAGCACGATGACCACCAGAATGGCAGCGGTAGTCGCCGTTTTCTGGGCTAGCCTTACGGCCTCGTTGCGAGCAGCTTCAGCCTCGGCGCTCACTTGCTCGACAAGTTTGTTAAGGGCGGCATCGACGTTTGTGCTGTGGGTTCGCGCGTCGGCCAGGAGAGCGTTTCCAATGATGCGGTTATCCTGAGTATAGCTGTCCGCCGCTTCCAGTGCCCTTTTGACGTAGTCATCGATCTCGATGCGGATTTCCCTCACTGCATCGGGGGATGATTTCGAAAGGCCGTCCAGTTGCTCCAGCAGTCGCTCACGGGCCTGCTCGGCATTCCGCTGAGAGTTCATGAGCAAGCTGACTGACAAATCGGTGAGCCAGTATCGCAATTCGCCGAAGGTCACGTGCGCCGCAGCCGCAGTCGCCGCGAGATCGAACAATGCCTTGGTGTCTGCGGTGCGGTCGGCACTGCGATAAAGCGCCTGCGTGAGGAGGATGGAAGATACGATGAGGCTAATGAGGCCTGCCGCTGTCAGTGCAGCTACGCGGGCCGCGATCGGCAGACTGGCGAGGCGACGTCCCAGGGATCTCGACGGCGCCGGTTTGGCTTCCACCTCGCGGGGAGTCTGTTCCAGGACGCTCATTTGAACAAGACGATGCTGATGGCGCCCCCCAGATCACCGGCTTTTCCGCCCTCCTTTGGATATCCGGTCACATCGATCTCGCCCTTCGGCTCGCCGTGGCAGGAAAGGCATGATTCCGTGTAGTATTCGGGCAGCAGCATTCGAAATGCAGTGCGCCCGTCCACCTCGGTTACCTCCGTATAGGCCTCTCCCTTTGCTCTCTTGGGATCTGAAAAGACGCTTGTGATAACGCCGGCTTCCCAAGCGTCCGGAAGCGATTTGCGGTTGCGCACGAGTTGCTCGGGCGCAGTCACGCGCACCAGAGCTTCGTTGCCAACCTTGGCGGCAAATTTCTCATTCATCAGGCGCGCGAAGACGGCCGGCACGAACCCCTTGAACCCTATTCCAGGGCGATTGATGTCGTCCTGCTGCTCGTCCATCACCTCGCGCATAGCGCCAATCTGGGCGTCAAGCAGACGCCGGTCGCGACGTGTCAATTCGCCGGAAAATGGGGCGTGGCCGGTGTTTTTCGAGTAAGCGGCGACGACCTCCCTCGCGAATCGCTCGCTGTCGAGGTGCTTGTCGCCAAGCGCCGGATCGTTGATGAGTGACTGATAGTTGGAGACGACGCTTCGTCCCGCGCGAAGCAATTCCGCAAGGCGGTTTCCCATCGCGACATCGTCAGTGACTCCCGCTCCCATGGCAGCCGGCGCGAGGAACGCGCAACCGACAAGAGCAACGCCAATGCTTCTCCGCGTCAAGGTTGACAGGGCGATCATCTCCGTTCCCATCGAAGGAAACCAAAGAAAAAGTATAGCACGACGCAGGCCGATAGCGTAGTGACAAACGCCTTGCGCAAGCCAAGAGGGAAGAAACGACGCATCCGCCCCCGTTCCGAAGCGGCCCTGGCCCGCAAACCCGTTTTTGCCGAAAGCTCCTTGACCACCCCTGGCTGCGCCGGCCCTCGGTGATCGGGGTCGCTAAGGCCTGTCCCGGTTACGAAGCCTCCCGACCACCCGATCGGCCATCCTTTCGCAGCGCGCGCCGTCGAAAGGGAAGAGTTCGGAAAATGTCGCCGAAAACTGCTTTTCGACCGCCAGTCGCATAAGGCGGCGCGCCCGGTGGAGCCGCGTCTTCACCGTTTCCGGTTTCAACGACAGCTGGCTCGCAGTGTCTTCCGTGCTCATTTCCTCGATGTCGCGAAGGATGAAGACCAGCCTGAAAGGATCGGGCAGCTCGTCGACGGCCGTTTCGAGGACGTTGCGGACCTGCTTGCGAGCAAGCTCGGCGTCCGCGCCCGGCGGCTTCAGCGAAGTCGGAAACATGATCACCGAGCCTCCATTGACGCCGTCGGAAACATCCAGTTCCGCCAGTTCAGCGGAAGGCCGTCGCTTTCGCGCCCGTCCGAGCGCCTCGTTGAGGGCGATGCGGGTGAGCCAGGTCGAGAACCGGGAATGGCCCCGGAATGAAGCGAGCTTGGTGAAAGCGCTGACATAAGTCTCCTGCACGATGTCTTCGGCCTCGGCGTCGTCGCGCACCACGGCGCGGGCGACCCGGAACAGACGCCGGTTGTTGCGCTTGACGAGCAGGCGGACGGCGTTTTCGCCGCCCTGCCGGGCGACTTCGACAAGCTCCTCGTCGCTCAGCCCTTCGAGGTGGGACTTTTGCCGCGCGATCGCCAATCTCATGTCGAGATCTCCCATTTGCCTTGTCACTCGCGCCGCACGACACCCTTGGCGACGATCTCCTCGACCGATGGAACCTTATCTAGCGCGGCCTTAGGCAAAGGCGTCAAGCCTGCCGCTTCCGCGGCCGCTTCGGCTGCAGGCGGGGTGCCGGCGC
>NZ_AHAM01000284.1 GCF_000236565.1 Mesorhizobium alhagi CCNWXJ12-2
CAGGCCAGCATTGGCGATCCGGGGATGCTTTACGAGCCGCTGAAAATATACCTCATGCTTGGCGGCCAAGCACCGCGGGTCGACGATGAACTGGTCGTTGCCTGGATCAAGCGCGACTGGGAGCACAACCGGTATCCGGGCTCAGCCAACCGCGCGGGCCGGGAGGAGCTTGAGACGCATCTGCGCGCCATGCTCGAGCTTGACGATGGTCAGGAGTATTCCTTCCTCCTCGATCGCCCGCTGATCGAGGCAGCGCAAAGATCTCTGTCGCGAATGGACGTACAGGAGTTCGCCTGGGTTCAGATCAAATCCGCAATCTATTCGGCTCAGCTTCAGGATTTTTCGCTTATCGCCAACGCAGGTCCGCACGCTGCGCAGGTTTTGGAGACGGTGGACGGTCGCGGGCTGGCGGCTCTGAAGGTGCCCGGCATCTACACCAACTCCGGCTTCAAGGATTTCATGCTGCCGCAGCTTGCGGCGGTTGCCGCGCGGGTTGTCGAGGATCAATGGATCATGGGGGCCGGCGGCGAGCAGGTCGGCGTCGAGCAGCAGTTAAAACGGCTCGGCCCGCTGCTGCTCGATCGCTATAGCAAGGATTTTATCGCAGCATGGACGGACATGCTGGACGATTTGAAGCTGAAACCGATGGCCGAGGACAGCCCGGAATACGCCTCGCTGGCGGCGGCGTCCTCGGCGACATCGCCGATCCGGCTGCTCGTCGAAGCGGTTTCCCGGGAGACCGGCGTGACACGAGTGGACGAAGGCGCGGCGGAATCTGACGAAGCGGCCAAAAAGCGCGCTGCCATGGTAGAAGGTCTGGCACGCATAGGCCTTGATATTTCGCAGGGCAAGTCTCAAGCACGCGCGGGTGGCGCATTCGCCAGAACCATGGCGCAGGCGCCGGGGGCCGGTATCGAAATACCGTTTCTGCCATTCCGGAGGCTGGTCGAAGGCGGTAGCGGGCGGCGGCCCATCGATGCTCTCGTCCAGAATTTCTATGAAATCTACCAGAGCTTGGTGCTGGCGGCCAACAGCCCGGCTCAAGCCGAGCGCGCGACCGCCAACCTGCAGCTCCAGGTTCTGAATTTGAGAGCAAACGCCTCGCGCCTGCCAAAGCAACTGGCCAGAATGATCAGTGCCGTGGCGGACGATCTCGAGGGCGATGTTGCAAGGAGCTCGCTTGCCCAGTTGAGCAATGCGCTTGCCGAGGCGGTCACCGGGCCTTGCCGGCAAGTCGTCACCGACACCTATCCGTTCACGCGCACTAGCTCGCGCGACATCTCCATCTCCGATTTTTCGAGACTGTTCGCGCCGAACGGCGAGTTCGACCGCTTTTTCGCCCAGCACCTGGCGCCGCTCGCCGACATCGGCGGCCCTGACTGGAAGTGGAGAGAGGACAGCCGCCTCGGCCGCGGCCTGTCCATGTCGACGCTGAGATCCTTCCAGCGTGCGGCAGCGATCCGCGATGCCTTCTTTCCGCAAGGAGAGGCGTTTCCGGCGATCGCCCTCACCTTCACGCCGTTCTCGCTGCACAGCGACGCCGACATGGCCCTGCTCAACATCAATGGACATATCGTGCAGAGCTATCAAGGCGGCAGTGCGCCGGCCAGCTTCAACTGGCCGGAAGACGGCAATTCGAACGCGGTCAATCTCAGCCTGTCGCCAGAAATCCCCGGCCGCGACTTCGAGGTAGAGTTCACGGGCCCCTGGGCGCTGATGCGCCTGCTGGACACCGGTACGGTCAGCCGCGACGGCGACAAACTGCAGGCGCGTTTCGTCATAGGCGGGCGTGATGTCGCCTATACTATTGAGGTCGGCGCAAGGCAAAACCCCTTTCTTCTGGAATCTCTTCGGGAATTCGCCTGCCCGGACGGCTTATGACTTACTCCCAGCCCGAAGCTGTGGCAGATTGCGCAATCTGCTCTTCGCTGAACGGGAGAGGCTTGGAGGCAAGTTGAGCGAGGTCGCCCTGCGAATCGAAAGCTACGGCGTCAGTCACAAGGGCTGCGTGCGCCTCGTCAATGAAGACAGGTTCCTGATCGAGCCCCAAAGCGGGCTTTGGCTGGTGGCGGACGGCATGGGCGGACACGCTGCCGGCGAGGCCGCCTCCTCCAGCATTGTCGAGCACCTCGCCACGATCGGGGTGGCAAGCTCCGCGCCGGATCTGCGCGCGCGGTTCGAAGATCGGCTGAGCCGGGCCCACGACGAAATCCGCAAGCTGTCGCAAGCGCGCGGCGCGACGATCGGCTCCACCATCGCCGCCCTGCTGGCCATTGAGGGCCGCTTCGCCTGCTTGTGGTCGGGGGACAGCCGCGTCTATCTGATACGCGACGGGGCGATATCCCAGCTTTCACGTGATCACACCGAGGTTCAGGAGCTCCTTGATCGAGGCGTGTTAAGCGCGGCGGAAGCGCGAACTTGGCCGCGGCGCAACGTCATCACGCGTGCCGTGGGCGTTACCGAGGAAATCGTCATGGATTTCAGACAGGGCGAGACCTTGCCTGGGGACATTTTCGTGCTTGGCACGGATGGATTGACCACGCATGTCGCAGATGCGGAAATCGAGGCTGCGGTGATATCGGCGGCACCCGAGGATGCCTGCGGACATCTCCTGGACACCGCGCTTTCGCGGGGTGGCACTGACAACGTCACCATTGTGGTGGTGCGCTTCACAGGAGCTGGACAGGCGCCTTCCACCCACCCTGGCGGCAACGGATCGTGACAACGCCATGAGTTTTGACGACAAGACCAGATTCCTGCCCGAAGCGGGCCGGGTTGCAACGGGCACCCAGCTCAGCGGGATTTACGAACTCGACGAGCATCTCGCATCGGGTGGCATGGGTGAAGTTTATCGCGGCCACAACATCCAGACTGGCGACTTGGTTGCGATCAAGATCGTGCTGCCGGAATTTTCGCGCGACCAGACCATTCTGTCGCTGTTTCGCAAAGAAGCCTCCGTTCTCAACCACCTGTCGCACGACGCCGTGGTGCGTTACCACGTCTTCACCATTGATGCGGGCATCGGCCGGCCTTACCTGGCGATGGAATTCGTCAACGGCGAGAGCCTCCATGACGTGATCCGCCGGGGACCGATGCCTGCCGACCAGGTTCGCAAATTGTGTCTGCGTCTTGCAGATGGACTGAGCGCCGTTCACGCAGCCAATACCTTCCACCGCGACCTCTCGCCCGACAATATCATCCTGCCGAGCGGACAGGTCGAGCGCGCCAAGATCATCGACTTCGGCATCGCCCGGTCCGCCAAGATCGGAGATGGAACCCTGATCGGAGGACGCTTCGCCGGCAAATACAATTACGTTTCGCCCGAACAGCTGGGCCTTTATGGCGGCGAGGTCAGCGAGCAGTCCGACATATACAGTCTCGGGCTGGTGCTTGCGGCGGCGCTGCAGGGCGCGCCTATCGACATGGCCGGGTCGCAGTCTGAAGTGGTCGACAAGCGCCGCATGCTGCCAGACCTCTCCGGGATGGATGCGGCATTGCGACCGCTCCTCGTCGCCATGCTGCAGCCGGATCCAAAGAACCGGCCAGCCAGCATGTCAGAGATCGTGGAGATTGCGCGGGCCGGTATGAGCGGGAGCCAGACCCCCAGCGCGGCCGTGTGGGGCGGCGAGGCGGAAGGCAGGCAAGCGCATCAGACAGCTGTCTCTCATCAGCACTCGATCGAAAGCCGGCCGCCGGGAATGACTTCGCCGTCGACGCAATCGGGGTCGGCTGGGAGCCATGAACCTTGGAACCCGGCGAGCGGGAGCCTAGGAAATTTCGTGCCGCATGCACCGCCGGCGCTTCACGGCCAGTCGCGGCCAGTCGCGGGC
>NZ_AHAM01000283.1 GCF_000236565.1 Mesorhizobium alhagi CCNWXJ12-2
GATGCGCGCCCAGTCATCGAACGGCTGGCGATCGAAGGGCCGATGTGTTTCGGCCGCGGTACGGAGGTCACTTTGCACGTCGACCAATCCGTGCTCGCGGGACAAAGCACGCTGCTGCTTCCCGCCCTGCTAGCCCGGCTGTTTGCCCGCCACGCCGGGATAAACGGCTTCGTCCGCACCCGCACGCGGCTGCTCCAGACCCAGGAGGAGGTGCCATGGCCGATGACGCCCGGCAATCGCCACCTGATATAGACAGGCCCGCATCACTGTCCCAAACGTTCGATTTCTTCGAGCTCCTCCGCCAGCTTGAGCGGGGAAGCGGTCTGTTCGGCCATTCCGGCCGGCCGGAACGCGAACCGGCACGGCTTGGGCAACATGTGCGTCTCGGATTTGCCACACAGGATGTGGTCGAGTTCCGCGAAGCCGCCGGCAATCGTCCCGCTCGGGTTACCGTGGCCAATCTCGGATTGATGGGGCCGGAAGGTCCCCTGCCCCTGCACATGACGCGCTGGGTGCTCGATCGCTTGTCGCAGCGCTGGTTTGCCGGCGCCGATGCACAGCAAACCAGCGACACGACCTTCATCGACTTCGTCAACATTCTTCAACACCGCATGATCACCCTGTTCTATCGCGCCTGGGCAGACGCACATCCAGGTGTGCAGGTCGAACGGGCGGTGGGCGGGCGTGTTCGCTCCATGCTCGAGGCAATGGCAGGTATTGGGCTTCCGGGGACAGACAATGCAACGCACCCTGAAATCGACGCGGTCAAGCTTCGTCAGGCAGCAGCGCTCGCCAGTCAGGTGGATGGGCCTGAACGCCTGACCCTGTTTGTTGCAGAAGCGTTCAAAGTGCCTGTCGAGCTCAAGGAGTTCGTCGCTGCATGGATGGCGATACCTGCGGCGCTGCAAACCCGGCTGGGCAAGGTCCATGCCGCGCTCGGCCGCAGCGCGACCATCGGCCCAAGAAGTTTCAGCCGCCAAAGCCGGGTCGAACTTCGCATCGGCCCACTGCGCTACGAGGATTTCAGGGCGTTCCTGCCCGGAGGGGAGCGGCTGGAGGTGTTGAAACGGGCCATCCGGGATTTGATGGGAGAGTTGCTCGATATCGATTTGCGGATCGTGCTTGCGCGCGACGAAGTGCCTGCGGCCCGGATCGGGACCGCTCAGCTTGCGCGGACGGCATGGCTTGCGCGGCCCGTCGAGAAGGGTGATGCTGAAGACCTGCGCCTGCGCACGATTGTTGGATGGCGGCCGGAAATGGCGGGAGCCGCGGCATGAGTTTGCTTCTCACGCTCGAGCAAGGACCACGGACCCAGCCCGTACGAGAGACGCGACTGGACACGGGTAAGCTGGTGATCGGGCGCAGTCCTGAGGCGGACTGGCAGATCCAGGATCCCGACATGTTCGTATCACGCGCCCATTGTACCATCACCGCAGCCGAGGACGGCTACTTCGTCACTGACACGTCCAGCAGCGGCCTGTTCATAGACGGTTCGGCCGAGCCGCTTGGCGCAGGCAACTCGGCCAGGCTGCGCAACGGCATGCGGCTGAGACTCGGCGAATATGTGGTATGGGTCGACCTCCAAGCGGAAGAGGCGGCGCCGGAGGCTTTCGCGACCCCGCAGCCCGCTTCGCGAGGACCGGTCAATCTGGGGGGCGACGACTTCTTCTCGCTGAAGGTTGAAGATGAGCCCAAGGCGCCGCGGCCGGCCGACCTTCCCGATCCGTTCGACCATCCCGAGCCTGGCGCATTTGCCGCCGCCGAGCGCGAATCGGCCCGGCGCAGCTCGCCGGCATTCGACGACCCGTTCAGCCTCGATCCGGTGGCGACGCCGCCCTCACCCCAAGCTGCCAGGTTCAATGGAGGCGGCCATGACAGCATGGCCGCCTCTGGAGCTTGGGCCGATACCCCGCCGGCGCCGCAGGCCGCGCCCCGCCGAGCGCCAACGCCCGAGGCGGTCCCCCCCAAGGCGCCGCCCACACCGGTCTCCGATGCCGCGCTGCGGGCCGCCTTTCTGCGCGGAATGGGCCTTGACTCAGCGGAATACCCGAGCCGAGACTCAATTGCCGAAATGGAGAGGTTCGGCCGCGAATACCGCATGATGATGGAGGGGCTGATGCAGCTTCTGCGCAAACGCGCAGACGAGAAAGGCAATGCCCGCGTTGCGCAGACGGTCGTGGGGGCCTCGGACGTCAATCCGCTCAAATTTCTCCCGACGGTGGACGATGTCCTTGGCACCATGCTTGCTGATCGCAGCCCGGGTTTCCTGGCCAGCGAACCGGCCATTGCGGACGCGATCCGGGACCTTGCCCAGCATCATGTGCGCGCCTGGAGAGGCGTGCAAGGTGCGCTTCGCAAGATGATCGACCGTTTCGATCCGGCCTTGATTGAAGAGGAGCTGAAATCCAGCTCCGCCATGGAAACCCTTTTGGCGGGGGGACGCAGCGCCAAGCTTTGGGAGCTCTACCAGAAGCGCCATCGCGAACTAGCCCTCAGTGCGGAATCCCGCTTCATGGGCGAGATCGGCGCTGATTTCCGCAACGCTTATGAAGGGGAATAAAGCATGATCGACAGGCGCGGTTTCATCATCACACTTGGAGCGGCAGGTCTTCTCGCCAGTTGCCAGAGCTCGCCCAAGCCGACGACGGTCACCGTCAACCTGCGCGGTCAGGCAGGCATGAACCCGGGTCCGGGGGGTGGCGACCGTCCCGTCACGGTTCAGTTGCTGCGGCTCAAGGGAACGGGCGCACTCAATTCAGCCGATTATTTCGCCCTGCAGTCCGGACCTGCCGGCGTATTGGGCGGCGATCTCGTCGGCATAGACCAGGTCACTGTTGCACCCGGCGGCAGCGCCACCAAGACGATCGGTTTTGAACCCGAAGCCACGTCGCTCGGCGTGGTCGCGCTGGTGCGTGAGCCCGGCGGGCGCACCTGGCGTACGTCGACGGCCATCCCGGCCGGAGCGAGCACGATCGTCAACGTCACGCTTGGCGGCGGCGGCATCTCGCTCGGGCGTGGCTGAAGGAAACGTTCCGATGAGCGACGTCAACAGGGTGTTGTGGTCCGAGGGAATGTTCCTTCGGACCCAGCATTTCCAGCAACAGGATCGCTTCCTGGAAGCCACCGTGCGCGGCGCTCTGCAGGCAGGACAATTGCACACATTCGGGTTCCGCTCGCTGACGCTCGATCCAGCTCTGCTCGATGCAGGCCAGGTTTCGATCACGTCGGCGCGCGGCATCTTTCCCGACGGCACGCCGTTTGCGATACCTGAATCGATGGACGCGCCCTTGCCGCTGGCCATCACCAGCGCCATGGGAGAGGGTTTCGTCCAGCTGGCATTGCCGCTCGAGCCGTCTGGAGGCGTCAGTTTCGACCCTGCCCATGCCGAACCGACCGGGGCGCGGTATCGGGGCCGGATCCAGGCCGTACGCGATGCCATCCAGGGCGGGGCCGATCCCGAGGAGATCGAGATCGCGAGGCCACAGGCCTTGCTGCTTTCCCCCGGCAAGACGCTCAGCGGGTACACCGCGCTGCCGATTGCCGACATAAAGGGACTGCGCGCCGATGGCGGCGTAGCGCTTGACGATACTTTTCTGCCGCCCTCCCTCGCGACGGGCTCGGTCCCCTGGTATGCGCAGCTCCTGCAGGAAGTGATCACCGGGCTCGACCGGATCGCCGAAGCGCATGTCAAGCTGGTGCTGGGCGGTCCAGGACGCAGCGTCGAGGATCTGTTGATGCTCAACCTGGCCAACGCGGCCCGGCCGCGGCTTGCCCACATATTGGAGCAGGACGTCTATCACCCGGCCGAACTCTACAAGGAACTGGCGGGGCTGGCGGGATCGATGGCGACCTATGGCTCCAGTTCGCGGCGGCTCAGTGAGCTGCCCGTATACAATCATATGGCGCCCGGGCCTGCCTTCGCGATGCTGGCGGACACGTTGCGCTCGCTGATACTCAGCCTGCGCTATGTCGAGCCCAAGTCGCGTGCGCTTCCGGTCATGCAGCACGCCACCAATGTCTGGAAGGTGCGGATCGACAATCCGAAGCTGCTGGTCCAGAGCCGCATCGTCGTTCGTATCGGCTCGGAGCTTTCGGACGATGCGCTACGCAAGATATTCGTCAACCAGGCGACCGTGGGATCGGCCAGCGAATTCGAGGGGCTGTGGAAATCGCGGCTCCCCGGAATTCCGCTGAAGCCGTTGCACTCCCAGCCGCGGGAAATTCCCTATGACGGCGACCGGCTTTGCCTTGAGCTCGATCAGAAGAGTGAGCACTGGGCCTCGCTGCTCGACGCGCCGGGCTTCGTCATCGGAGTTTCCGGCGTGCTTCCCAGTGAGCCGCAGGTCGACTGCTATTCGGTAAATAGGTGACGCGATGAGCAGGGACGATCCTTTCGGCATGTCGGAGGATCGCGAACGGACACGCATCCGCCTGGTGGGCACGCCGATGCGGCGGGAAGTTGCGCCATTGCCGCCCAGGGCAGCGTTGAAGCGCACGCGGACGCATCCAAACCCGCTTATCAACGCCTTCGCTCCCCTGCTGGAATTTGCGCCGGAACTCGAAAGCGCGCTCGCGCCCGACAACCCGGAGGCATTGCGGACCCGGCTGCTTGAGGAATTGATCCGGGCGCGCGACACCGTGGTCGCTACCGGCGCATCGCTGGCACGGGCAGACATGGCCGCCTGGGTTGTCGGAGCCTTGCTCGACGATCTCGCGCTCAATACCCCTTGGGGGGGCGCCAGCGCCTGGCCACGTCAGCCGCTGGTCGTGATGATGCAAGGCGATGTCGATGCCGGCGCGCAGTTTTTTGCTCGCCTCGAGGAACTGGAGCGGCATCCAAACCGAGATCGCGATCTGCTGGAGCTTCAGTATTATTGCCTGGCGCTTGGCTTCCGCGGCAAGTATCGCGTGCCCGGCCGGTCGGGGGACCGCTCGCTCAACGCGGTTCGCGCCGCGGCCGCACGCTTTCTGCGCAACGCCGACGCCGAAGAGGCGCCGCTGTCGCCGCATTGGAAGGGCGTGGAGGCATCCGACGAGCCGCAGCGCTTCACCTTGCCGATCTGGGTGATGGGTTTGATGGCGGCTGGCCTGGCCCTGGCGATCCATGTCGGGTTGTCGATCCAACTGAGCAGCCAGGCAACCGAACTCGCGA
Organism: Mesorhizobium alhagi CCNWXJ12-2; assembly: GCF_000236565.1. Classification (GTDB taxonomy): domain Bacteria; phylum Pseudomonadota; class Alphaproteobacteria; order Rhizobiales; family Rhizobiaceae; genus Allomesorhizobium; species Allomesorhizobium alhagi. Next base: position 5,153 of record NZ_AHAM01000283.1, read on the forward strand.
CGCTGGTGCGCGCGATCCCACCACTCGACCGGGCGGAGATAGAGCGCGCCCAGCCGGCTGAGCCGCAGTCGCCGCAGCCGGTAGCGCCGGTCGAATTCGAGCTGCTGCCCGAATTCAGGGCGGCTGCCCCCGCTGCAACCGTAAAGGCTCTGAAGGGACGGGAAAGTGTCTCGGTGGCGAGGCTCGTCATCCAGGGCACGAACCCTGAGGTGTTCCAGTCTTCTCGCGACAGACTGACCGAAGGCTTTGAGCCGCTGATCGCGTCCATGGCCAAGGTCATCCTGGAAAACGAGGAACTGATCGGAAACATCACGGTGATCGGCCACACCGACAGCATCCCGCTGCAGCGGACCAACCCGCTTTCCACCAACCAGCGGCTGTCGGAAGCGCGCGCGGCGACGATTGCGGACATTCTGGTCCAGAACGGCGTGCCGCGCGATCGCGTGCGCGCCGAGGGCCGGGCCGCTACCGATCCGGTGGCCGATGACAGCACCCGCGAGGGACGTGCCTTGAACCGGCGCGTCGAAGTGCTGGTCGAAAAGAGGCTCTGAGATGTTCATCCTGCGTTTCATCTGGTCCGTCCTGACGTCGCGCTGGCTGTGGACCCTGATTGGCCTGATCCTGCTGTCGGCGATCATCTGGTTCTTCGGCCCCCTCGTCAGTGTAGCGAATTTTGCGCCGCTCTCTTCGGAGATTGCGCGCATTGTCGTCATCGCAGCGCTGGTCGTCCTCTGGCTGATCCGGCTGATCGTGGTGCAGCGCCGCGCGATCCTCGCCAACCGCATGTTTGTCGCAGAGATCGCTGCTCCAGTGGAGAAAGCGGCGCCCAGTCCCGGCGAGGAAAGCGTGGCGGCGGTGGGCGCCAAGTTCCAGGAGGTCATGAGCGAACTGAAGCGTCGCAAGCTCGGCGGACGCAAGTTCCTCCGCGAAATGCCCTGGTATGTGATCGTCGGCCCGCCCGCCACCGGCAAGACCACTGCGCTTCGGCAGGCAGGGCTGAACTTTCCCGTCGACCTCACCGACGATCTGCAGGGGGTCGGCGGCACCCGGAACTGTGACTGGTTTTTCTCCGAGCATGCGGTGCTGATCGATACGGCCGGCCGCTATGTCCAGCAGGAAAGCCAGCCGGACGTCGATGCGGCGGAATGGCTGGGCTTCCTTGACCTCTTGAAGAAGCACCGCGGGCGACGCGCCCTCAACGGCGTCATCGTCGCGCTTTCGATCGACGCTCTGTCGGAAGGTGACGAGGTCATTCGCGCCCATGGACGCAAAATCCGCAAGCGCCTGCTGGAACTGCGGGAGCGGCTGGGAAATCGCCTGCCGGTCTATCTGATGCTGACCAAGGCCGACCTGATCAAGGGGTTCGAGCCTTTCTTCGATGGACTGTCGACGGCTGCCCGGGAGCAGGTCTGGGGCACGACCTTCGCCACAGACGCGCGACCTGATGCCGGCGTTGTGGCCGGCGAAGTCGCAACGCTTGCGGCCGAGCTCGAAAAGCGATTGGTGCCGTTGCTCGAGCGCGAGGAGACGCTTGCCGCGCGCGCCGAGATCTTCCGCTTTCCCGGTCAGGTCGAGAGCCTGTCGCAGCCGATCCAGACCTTGTTCGAGGCCATATTCGGCGAAAGCCGCTACGAAGAAAGCCCATGGCTGCGCGGCATCTACCTGACCTCCGCGACCCAGGAAGGCGCCCCGATCGATCGGTTGACGGCTGCCCTCGCCTCTTCCTTCGGATTGCCGCAGCAACACGCCAGGCCGGCGCGCCGCGTCGACAAGCGCAGCTTCTTTCTGAAAAACCTGCTCACCGACGTCATCTTCCGTGAAGCCGGTCTCGGCACATTCGATCCGCTCGCCCAGCGCCGCCGTCTCTGGATGTGGCGCGGCGCCGCCGCGGCAGCGACCGCTGCGGTCCTGCTGCTGGGGCTGCTGAGCGCGCTCTCCTACCTCGACAACCGATCCGCAGTGGCCGCGCAGGCGGCTCAGTTCGAAGCGCTGCGCGAGCCATTGACGCCAATCGCCGAGAGCAATGCGCCGGTTGATCCGCTCGATATCGACATTGCCCTGGCGGCGGTCGACCAGGTGGCGAGCGCCCGCACCGAGCCGCCGGGAGGCGTACGCAACCTGCTTGGCCCCTCGGCCGGCGCCGAGATGGTGCGCGCGCAGACTGACGCATATGAAAACACCCTCCGCAATATTCTCGAGCCGCGCATGGTGGCGCTGCTCGAAGCGACCATGTGGCGGCAAATTCGCGATCCCGAATATCTGCTCGGTGCGCTCAAGACCTACCGGATGATGACGGGGCTGTCGCAGATGGATCCGGAATTCGCCCAGCAGTGGTGGCTGAACGAGCTTCCCGAATTCGCGCCAACCCAGCCATTTACGAGCCAGGAAGCCGCTGACCACCAGGTGGCGGCGATTGCGCGCATGGCGGTAGAGGAAAGCTATGCCGCAGCCGACGAAGCACTGATCGGGCAGGCCCTGAAAAGCATCTGCTCGATCTCGCTGCCGGTGCGGGCGTACAAGGCCTTGCTTGCCGATCCCGCCGTCGCGGACCTCAAGGAATGGGTTCCCGCGAATTTCGCCGGCCCCAACGGATCGAAGGTGCTCACCCGACGTTCCGGCAAGACCTTGCGCATCGGCATACCGGGCGCCTTCACCTATTCAGGGTTCCAGGATGTTGTGCTCGACCGCCTGGACGAGGTTGCGGCCCAGGCGGCGCTCGACCGGACGGTATTCGCTGGCGGTTGCTCTGAAAACGCGGAGACCTCCATTCCCGCGCTTTCAGCCGACATCCTCAAGCTTTACTACGAGGATTTCATCGCCAAGTGGGACGGCTTCCTGCGTGACGTCAGGCTCGCGCCGCTTACCAATCTCGCCACCGCCAGCGAGAATCTGAAGGATCTTTCCAGCGCAGATTCGGCGCTGAAGCGCCTGGTTACCGCCGTGGTGCGCGAGACCGAGCTTACCCGCGCGGACGAGGAAGCCGCGCAGGACAAGGGGCCGCCCAAGGCGGCGTCCAAGGTGCTCTCGAAGTTCGGCAAGATCGGAAAGCTGGCCAAGAAAGGTATCAAACTCCTTCCCCGGACCGGCGCGACGGCCGAGGTTGACTTGACGGGTTCGCTTGTCGCCGATCATTTCAAGCCGATTAAAGGGGCTATTGCCGAAGTCGACGGGCAACCACCATCGCTGGACGCGACGGTGGTTGCGCTGACCGCATTGTCGAATGTACTGCAGACCTTGTCGGCCAGCCCGGACCCGCAGGACGCGATCAAGCGGCAGGGCGGGCTCGGCGAATTGATCGGAGCGGTCGCAGCGACGGCCCAGGCGCTGCCCGATCCGATCGATGATTGGCTTGGCGGACTTGCAGGCGACGCCACCGGGCTGACGGAGCGGGCCGTCACCTCGCAGCTCAATGCGATCTGGCGCGCCGACATCCTGCCATTCTGCCAGGCCGCGCTCGCCAACCGCTATCCGTTCGATCCAAACAGCGCCATTGATGTCAACATCCGCGATTTCCAGCGGCTGTTCGGCCCTGGGGGCATGATCGACAGCTTCATCAACGACCATTTGATCAGCTATGTCGACACGGCGTCCAAGCCATGGAAATGGCGCGCTGATTTCGGGTTGGATCCGACCGTACTTGCGGCTTTCGAACAGGCGCGCCTCATCCGCGACGACCTGTTCGCCGGCGGCAACGGCCCGACCATGAGCTTTACGCTCGAGCCGAAGGACCTGTCGCCAAGCGTGGCGCGCATAACGCTAAACCTCGACGGACAGAGCCTGGTCTATTTCAACAACGCCACCCGCCCGCAGCCAATGACCTGGCCCGGGAAGGACGGCACCGGCGTGATCACGCTTGCCTTCCAGCCGGTCGACGGCTCGCCCGAGGTCATCGTGAGCGAGACAGGCAGCTGGGCCTGGCTGCGCATGCTGCGCGGCGGCCAGTTCGCCAATGGCGATCTGCCGGAGGTTTACAAGCTGCGCCTGGGCGCCCGCAACTACCACGCGGATTTCGAATTGCGCGCCTCAAGCGTGGAGAACCCTTACAACCTCAAGATGTTCGCGAGATTTACGTGCCCCGAGAAGATCTGATCGTCCCAGGGTTCTACGGCAAGATCCCCACCGCGGGGGATTTTGTCGTTCGAGGGCTCCCGGCCGACTTTGTCCGCCGGTGGGATCGATGGCTGGCGCAAAACCTTGCTCCGCTGATCGGCGCGCAGTCCTGGCCCTGGCCGCTTGCATTGCGCTTTCTTGCCGGTCCTGGCTGTTTTGGGCCGGCGACGGGCATCGTCCTGCAGAGCACGGACAGGGCCGGCCGGCGCTTTCCACTGAGTGTCGTCGCGCTGCTGCCCGAGGCCTCGCTGGCGATGGTGCGAGCCGACGCATGGTTTGCAAAAATCGAGGATGCCGGCATCAGCGCCCAGCTCGGTGAACTCACACCCGACAAACTCGAAGCGACATTGATCGAACTCCTGGTTCCACCTGCCGAGATAGGCAAGGAGACGGTGGACGGCATGGTGATTTGGACTGCAGCGTCCGACATCTACGATATTGATCCCGACGCGCCGCTTCCGATATTGGAAATGTTGCTGGCGCCCCGTTGGCAAGTTGGCTGAGGAGCACCGCGATGTTCGTCAGCCAAAACACGACACCATTCCTCGCCGAGACTTTTCCCTATCAGGACAAGCATTGCGTGAAGTTTTGTGTTGCGGTGATCCGGGCGACGTACACTGTCGATGAACAAGGCAACTGCACGCCCAGCAAGCAGCAGTCGCCTTTCGTCTACGCCGACACCCATTATGGTGATCCGGAAGTCACCTCAGTTCGCGTCGAGACTGACTTTGCCCCCATCAAGCCAAAATGCGAGGTTCTGCTCGAGGCCATGGCGGTCGCCCCGCAGAGGAGACAGGTGGAAGCGATCGAAGTGCGTCTGGTTGGGCCGGGACTGGACAAGCGCGCAGTGGTCACCGGCCAAAGACGCTGGTTCAGAGGCGGACTCGGGATCCAGGCGTCACAGCCACACCCCTTCATTTCAATGCCGCTGGCATGGCACCTTGCATTCGGGGGCACCGATCGAAGCGATCCTGATCCAGCCAAACACCGTAGCGATGCTATTAACCCGATCGGCAGCGGCTATTTGGTCGGCCAGAGCAACATCGACGGTACACCCCTGCCATGCGTCGAACATCCCCGGTCGAGAATGCGGACCTGGAACGACCGGCCCAACCCGATCGGTTTCGGTCCGGTTCCGCGCTTTGCAAGGGAACGCGCGCGCTATGCCGGCACGTATGACCAGCACTGGATGGACAATGTGCTTCCCTTTTTGCCGCAGGATTTTGACGACCACTATTTCCAGGCTGCTCCCCAGGACCAATGGCTCGACAGATTGGGCGAGGGCATGGTCTTCGGCTGCATCGGTATGAGCGAGAGCGGCCGATTCGGGGTAAAACTGCCGAGACTGTCAGTGCCGGTGCGCTTTGTGTTCGACGACCATTTGGAACGAAAGACGATGATGCCCGATACGCTCATCATCGTTCCGCACGAGAGCAGGATCGTGCTGGTGGGCCGGGTAGGCACGAAGCTGCCGCGCAAGTTCGTGAGGCTTGAGGAGGTTCAGGTCGGCAACGACCTCATCCCCCGCGACGGCGAGAAACCGCACTATGCGGGGCTGGGAGTCGCGGTTGCCGCTCTGAAGGAGATGAGGCGGTTAAGATGATCGCTATTTCCTGCCTTAGCCTCGTGTCGCCGGTCGGCTATTCGGCCGCGAGTACGGCGGCCGCGATGCGGGCAAACATCGCGGCGTTCGCCGAACTTTCCTATCGCGACGCCGACGGCGAGCCAATACGTGGCGCGTCAGTGGATGTCCTGCCGGCGACTATGCGCGGCCGCGATCGTGTTGCTGCCCTGGCGCGCCTGGCCGCGGAGCAGGTCGACCCGAAACAGGCGGACCGGCTGCCCTGGGGCGAGATGCCGATCATCTTGTGCACGCGTGAACCGCAGGTTCCAGGTCCGCGCCTCAACGGCATTGTGGGCGGGCTGGCGCTGCCCAATGGCGCATCTCTTGTCGGACCGCATTCCGTGCATGTGACGGAAGGGGCCGTGTCCATCTTCGTCGGCATCTGGCACGCGCGCAAGCTGCTCGCCGAACGCAAAGTTCCCGCCTGTATCATCCTCGCCGTGGATACGCTTATCGATTCGCGCACTCTCGGCTGGCTCGACAAGGCGGGCCGTCTCAAGACGAGCATCGTTACGGATGGCCTCATTCCCGGCGAAGCGGCGAGCATCTCCGTCGTCAGCGCTCGTCCGCTGCTCGAATCGCATGTGACGGTGCATGGCCTCGGCCTGGCGCGCGAGACCGCGACGGTGCTTAACGAGGAACCGTTCCGGGGAGACGGCCTGGCTTCTGCGCTGCGGATGGCCCTGGCAGAAGCCGTGGTGGAGATTCACGATGTGGCCTTTCGCCTGTCCGATGTGGCCGGCGAATCCTACGCTTTCGAGGAATTGGTGGTAGCGCAAATGCGTGTGATGCGCACAGTTAGGCCGGAACAGCTGGTCTGGCTGGCGGCGGGCTGCATCGGCGACTGTGGAGCGGCCGCGGGTTCCATCCAGTTCGCATGGGCCGAACAAGCCTTCCGGCGCGGCTACGCACCCGGACCTTCCGCAGTGCTTTACGGCAGTTCGACATTTGGCAACCGTGCAGCGGCGATCGTTACCGCATAGGGTCGAGAGAAATGACCAAGAACGTCTTCGCGGAAAAATGGGAGATTGCTGGAAAGAACGGCATGAACAAATCGATTGCGCGGTTTCCAGATGTCTGCCTTTCGCCCCCTTCGCCACCGGCCGGACCGATACCGATCCCCTACCCCGACACCTCGTTCTCCAACAATCTGAAGGAAGGCTCCGAAACGGTACTAATCGGCGGCAAGCCGGCCGCGCTGGCTCAGAAATCCTACTACAAGGAACCGATGCTCGGAAACGAGGCCGCCACCCGGGCTTTCGGGTCGTCGGTAGTCACACACCAGATAACCGGGAAAACCTACTTCCAGGCCTGGTGCATGTCGGTGAAGTTTGAAGGCAAGAACGTCTGCCGGCATTTCGACATCACGACGAGCAACCATGCGTCCTATGTCGGCGCGACGCCGCCGGCGCCGCCGCTCGAATCGTTGAACGCCAAGGAAGCCAAGGCGGCCGCGAAGGCCGGGAACTGCCCGTGCTGCGGTGGCCCGCTGCACGAATGGCAGAAGGATCCTTCCGGCAAGGCCTATCCCGTGGTTAAGGAAAAGACGTTCTGGACGAACAAGATCAAGAAAATGAGAACTGGGAACGCCAAGCAGATTGCTAACAAGGCTCTTTACGAAGCCTCACTAAAGAGGATGTTGCAACTCAAAGCAAAGCATCGCCGACTGCGGAAAGCCGGCAAACCGGCTTGTCCTAATACACACGACAACGACAATCAGGGTTGTGCGATGTACTTCGACATCCCAAAAGGTGCGACAACCTCGGCGGGCGATACACCGGCGCAGAATGCCAAGGCCGCCTTTGAAGCGACCGGAGTGAAGGATGGCTGCATTCTCGCCTGGGAAGTGGGGAAAGGCTCACCCATTAGAAGAGGGCCGAATGCTATCGCCGGGAAAAAGTCCTACCATTCCTTGAATCACTTGACACCTCACATGGCCGGCGGATGCAACGAGCCATCAAATGTATGTCCACAGGATCTGATGGATACGGGCGAATGCCAGGAAATTGAGGACGCACAGACCATTCTTGAGAACGTGAACGATTGCATCCCGTAAGGTTTTACAATGTCGAAATACATTCCGGTTCCAGATTCCACTCTCAAGGCTCTTTCGATAGGATTCCATGTTCCTGGGGTCGATTTGCGTTCCTATGAGCCATCCCGGTTGCTTGGAAGCGATGAAATCTGGGAACAGATCGCAGGCCTCTTTCTGGCCTGCGAGCTGGGCGACTCCTCCGCGCTGCGCCGCATTCCCGCGATCATGAAGAGCAGCGACGCCTATCTCGTCTGGCGAGCGGTCACCAATCTGGCTGGCTTGGCCGGCAACATTGACTTTGTGAAGGACGTCTTCAAGCCGTTCGAGAACGACGGCTCCGGATCGGAGTATTTCATGGTAACGGCGTTGGGCCTGACGTTGGACCCTGACGCGGTTGAGATATTGCTGACCCTACACAATAGCGCATCGGACGAAGAGACCCGCTATCAGATCGAGAGGGAGTTGTCGTATCTTCTCGAGGACACCAATGGACCCATAATCAGAGGTGCCGACGAGTCCATCGAATCCGAGGATGAGGATACCGTTCACATCATCAATCGGGAGGCCTACTTTCCCAAGGTGACGGCGGCGTTGTCGCTGGTGCGAGCGCAGCTTCCGGTCCCCAATACCCCCATCCTCGGTGGAAAGGTTTTCGACGTGGTCAAGCTCGCAAGGCGGCTGCTTGAACGGGTGGGCAGTGCAGCGCCGGAGATAGGCCGGGTCCACCGGCACCGTCTCATCTTCGAGGCCGCCACCGGTGTGAACTGTGCCGCCTTCTTTGACAGCCCGGTCAAACTGAATTCGCTTCAGGCGACGGCGATATTGGAGACATTCCTCGATAGCGACGACGTTAGAAAGTTTGCACCTGGGCAGAGGTATTTCTTCGGCCATCCCATCGGCGCCTGACCCCGACTGGAGATGCGAGCCGTGTTGTCGTTTTCAGTCGCGTAGAGCGCCGGCCGCCCTGCCCCATTCAGCAACCTTGTCGGCAAGCGGCACCCGCACGATGCTGTCGCCAAAGTAGTCGATGAAGTCCGGGCCAACCTCTTCCATATCGGCGGAAGACAGCTCATCCCAGGGAGCTTCTGGAAACAATTCCGCAAAAGATGCGCCCGCTGCGATCGATACCGGCGGCTCGCGCATCCTCTCAACAAGCCAGGCAAGCCTGCCGCGATCGCGCAACATGCCGATGCTGCGAACCGCGATCGAGGCAGTCTCGGGCGATTGCATTAATCCGCCCAGCCATGCCCGGACTTCCGCTTCAGGCCCGCCCTTGATCGCGGCGCGGAGCGCTACCAGCCTGTCCTTTCCCGGGGTTTCAACCGCTGCCTTCAATGCGTTTTGCGCCAACCGGGCATGACCCAGTTCAACCAGAGACCATGCCGACCAGAGTCGCGCATCTTCGTCGGAATCGTTGAGCGCAGCGTTCGCCTCGCCGGCAAGATCGGTCCGTTTGAGGACGCCCACCAGCCGCAAGCCCGCCGCACGCACGCGGGGATCGGGATCGCGGGTCAGCCGCGGCAGCAGGGTCTTTGGATCGACCGAATGCGCCAGACATGCCGAAACGCCGAGAAATCGCTTGAAGGCGTCGGCATCGGTGATCCATTCCCTCACATAGGGTCCGATTCGGTCGGCCGCATGCCACCGCAGCGCGCCGATGAACCCGTCCGGGTTCGGCGTCTGCTCGCGGGCATGCTCCACCGCTTCTGAAAGCCTGACTGGATCGTTGAACTCGATTGCGGTCCATGCAAAGGCAAACAGTTCCCCCCTGTCAGGATAGTCTTGCAGTTGCTGGAGCAGGCTCGGCCACGCCGCCTGGCCTGCGATGCGCAGTCCGTCTATGTTGGCTTCGATACGCGAGTCGATATCCTTAACCGCCACCGCCGCGGGCGGCTCTTGCGCAAGAAGGCTCTCGCGTTGCACCCAAAGAAAGGCTACCAATTCCGCGTGCTGCCTGACCACAAGGCTAGCGATGCGCGGACGATGGAAGCTTTCGACGGGCGGCATCAGTTCAGATTGATCGAGCCGCCACGGATATAATTCGGCCCACTGGAGTGGCTGACCAAGTATGTGCCGCGGATGACGATCTGCCCATCACTATCCATCACGATGGATGCTTTGCCACAGCGCAGTTCGAGCCGGTCATTGGCGCGGATGCGTACACGTTTGCCGTCGCGGATAACCTCGACGCCGGGCCTGCGCGCCGGCTCGACGATGCGACCGACGATCAGCGGCTTGCACGGATCGCCCTCCTGGAACAGCAACGCCACCTCCTTGCCGACCATATCGGAAGACAATTCGCTGAGGCTGCGCGCAGGCTGCGCCGTTTGCTCGGAATTACCGGCAAAGACCACGAGGGGTACGCCTTCTTCGCCGAACCCCAGGAAAACCCCGATCACAACGCCATCGATCGTGCTCTTGACCCTGCTCATCGCGTCCCTCAATTCTCGTTGATCTTCGAGCCCTTGATGATGACATCGCTCGACGCCTTGACGTTGATTTTCCCTGAACCCTTCACCGTGATGTCCTTGCCGTCGATGATGATGGTACCGTCCTTCTTCATCACGATCTTGGAGCTGCCGCACTTGAGGGTAATGTCGTCGGCTGCTTCCACTGACAGGCTCTTACCGACTTTAATGCCGGTATTCTCCTTCACGTCGGTAAGGCTGCCCTTCGCTACCTTCAGGATGTAACCGCCGCCGACATCGGTGCTGTCGTTCGACTTGATGTTGGCCATTCGGCTGGCGCCTATATCGAAACCTTGGGAGGCCGCTACCGTGACGGCCTGGCTGGCACCGATCTTAACCGTCTGGCTGGCACCGATTTCCCAGCTGTCGCCGGCGCCGATCTTGTGGCTCTGGCTTATGCCCACAGTCACCGAACGCGTCGCGCCGATCGTATTGCTTTGCAAGCCGCCTACGGTACGCTGTTCCGCCGCCCCGACGGAATCGACGCGCGCCGCGCCGACGGTGACTGTCTGCACCAGCGCGACTGTCTGCGTGTGATTGGCGCCGATTGTCTCTGTCGAATTTGCCCCGATGTTGATCGTCTCATCCGCACCCACCGTCAGCGAGCGATTAACGCCCACCGTTTCGGTGTCGTTCGAGCCGATATTGGTCGTCTGGTCGACGCCGATCTTGACGGTCTTGTTGTTGCCGACGTCCTCGTCGAGATTGACGCCGACGGAGTGCTTGGCATTATTGTCGATGCGGTCGGACTGGTCGTGCTGGACGAGCTTGGTGCGGTCGTTCTTGATCAGAAGGTTATGGTCCTTCTGTGCCTGGAAATTGACCAGTTCGGACCCGGCCTTGTCCTCGAACATCAGCTCGTTATAGCCGCCGCCGCCGAGCGAGGAGTTCGACTTCCAGCCCGATTGCGTGGCGCTTCCGGGCAAGCTGTAAGGCGGCATCTGTGCGGCGTTGTAGACGCGCCCGGTGATGATCGGCAGATCGGGATCGCCTTCGATGAAATCAACGATCACCTCCTGGCCGATGCGCGGTATCTGGATGAAGCCCCAGCCGCTACCGGCCCAGGTCTGCGAAACGCGCACGAAGCAGGAGCTGTTCTGATCCTTCTTGCCGAGCCTATCCCAGTGAAATTGTACTTTCACCCGCGAATATTCGTCGGTGAAAATCTCCTCGCCGGATGGCCCGACCACAGTGGCCGTCTGCGGCCCCCGCATGATCGGTCTTGGCGTAATCCGCGGCGGACGGTAGGGCAACGAAGTCGGCGCCACGCCCAGGACCACCTGGAAATTCTCGCCCTCGGTTTCGACGCCGCTTCGATAGCCGGGATCGAACAGTTTGTATTCGGCGCTGAGCACCAGATATTCCTGGTTCTGGTCCTCGCGCGGGAAGCCCTCGAGCTTGAAGGTACACCCCGAGAACAGGCCGCGCACCGTCCCCGCAGCTGAGATCCGCTGGTGCGGGGCCTGAATCTCCTCGCGCCTGATCGCCGCGATCTTGTCGCCGCGGCCGACATCCAGGTGCGCGCCGGGTTGGCGGTAGTTCTCGCCGGCATCCAGCTTGTGACTGAGCGCCTGGACCGATTGCGCCTTCAGGTCTGCGCCTGGCTTCTTGAAGTCATAGTCGGTGTGAGCATAGGCACCGGGCCTTACGGAACTCCCAGGGATCCATTCCGTGATGTATTCAACATCGCGCCGCGCGCCCTGCCCCTCATGGTGATAGGGCACGGTTGCATAGCCTGGCGCCGGCTTGAGCTTGCCCATGGCATCGACCAGGATCAGCGTGTGCTCCCCGTCAGCATGCTCGAAGAAATACATGATGCCTTCATGCTCGAGCAGCCGTTGCACGAAATCCAGATCGGTCTCGTCATATTGCACGCAGTATTCCCGGGGAGGGTAGGATCCCTGCAGCCTCTTTTCCATCTTGGGCGAGCCGTGCTTTGAAAAAATCTCCTCGACGATTTCAATGACGCTCATGGCCTGAAAAATGCGGCAGTCCGTCGTATTTCCAAGGAACCACAGCCAGGGTCGGACGATTGCTTCGTAATATGCGAGCCTGTCTTCAATGCGGGTCAGACGGAACTCCGAGATCAGCCCGCTGAACCACCGTTTCGGCTCTGCCGACTCGCCTTCGATCGAGACCGTTCCGCCAAGCATCTTGAGTGGGTTGATATCGGGATCGGTGCTTACGAAACCGACAGTAAAGGCAAAGCAGCGGCTGATTTCGTCACGGCCCAGGAGATGAGTGAAGGTCAGTGTCGTAGGACCGACCGGCGTCGTGACGATTGCGGCACGATTACTTGCCATCCGCGTCGTGCCTCATCATGTTGTGATCCCTTACCGATCCTAGCACAGGGCCTTGCTGCAAAATAGCATCTGTGTGCGCCAGCGAATGTGCGGTACTGCATGCAAGTGCCGGATTTCCGCAAAAATGAACGGATAGAATTCTCAAAACGCGACTTTCAGACCGACCTTGCCAGCCAGCGTCGTGCTGTCGGAAGAAGCCTTGCCCCGCACTTCCGCGCTGACTGTCGCCGATTGCATTACTTTCAGGTTGAACCCTGCCATAACAGCGGCGGAAAAATCGGAATCGTCGAACTCGAAACTCCTGCCATCGGCGATGGCCGTGTTCTCGTAGGCGAAGCGCTGCTGTAATTCTCCCCGAAGGTAGGGACTGAACACCATCCCGTTCTGCCACTGAAAATCGCCGTATACTCCCGGTTCGAACTTCAATGCACCAAACGAAACCTCGGTTTCGCCATGCGCGACGCCCAGATTGTCGGTGTAGGAATCGCCGGTGAAGCTTACGCCGAGAATCCCGCCGCGCAGATCGAACCGCATCCGGTCGGAAAGCGCAAATATGCGGCCGGCCGACGCGGTGACGGCATAGCCGACCGTATCGTATTCGCCTGCCGCGCCGCCGAGAATGCCATTCTGGACGTCCGTGTTTCCGAACAGCGCCGTGCCTGACACCAGGACATAGTTTACCTCGCGCCGGAACAGGACGTAGGCTCCGGCCATGCCGCTTTCGTTTTGCGCTTCGCCAGTGAAGTTGAAGCCGCCGAAGGACCCCATGCCCACATCCGTCGACGTGTAACCCCCGAAAACACCGATGTTCAGTCCGTATTCGGCATCGAACCCGAAATGCTTGGCTGCATTGAAGTCGAGGCTGAGAGCGGCCGAGAAATCCTCGCTGCTGAAGGACGGCCCGGCGATGTTCGCCGCTCCGCTGGAGATGGTGAAGCCGTCGTGGTCCACCTGTGCGAACTGGCCCGAAGCAAAGATGCCGAAGGTCGGCGCTGCGGCCACCGGTGCGCCGCCCGCCAAACCAAGCCCGTATTCGGCTGCGTCACCGGTGATATCGAACACCGCGTCGAGAAACGTGTTGACTGTCTGTGCGGCTGCGGCCGCATCGACTGCGGCCACCGCGCCCACCACCTCGTCGTTGGGTGAGGCAAGCAGGAACAATCCGCCTGGACCTTCCACGACCTGGTAGTTGAACAAGGCGGCAGGCGTTCCGGTGATGCCGGAGACGTCGAACGTGCCGCCAATCGGCGCACCGGCTGCGGTCAGGATCGGGATTTGCGTCGTTTGCACCAGTTCGGGAGCACCGATCAGGTTCACAAGGATGATGTTGTTGCCCATGGCGGTGACGGCGCCGTTTGCCGCGATGCGGTCGGCTCGCGAGCCGACCTGGTCGACATCGATTCCGATTGTCGCGTTGTCCAGTGTCAGTCCACCAAGCGTGAGCGTATCGGTCGGATCGCCATTGATCATGGTGAGGGTGGAACCGACCACTGACAAGTTTCCGAATCCGCCGTCCTGAGAACCAAGCGTCGTGGCGCCGTTGGAAAACAGCGTCGATGCGTTCCTCAATGTGAGGGCGTCGATCACTTGCGTGGCGCCGATGAAGCGCAGCGTCGATCCCGTCAGACCAAGCGAAGAGAAGCCGATGAAATTCTGGCTTTCGCCACCGCCGGCGAGATCGACCCCGCTGATGGTGCCTGCCGCGCCCACGCCGCTGAATATCACGCCGTCTCGCAAGTCCAAGGGCGCAAGATCTTCGATCGTCAAAGTGTTGCCGGACAGGCCGCCAATATCGCCGCCGATCGACCCGCCACGGAGGTTGACCGTCTCTGCGTTGATGCCGCCGGCGATCGTTCCATCCCGGATTGTGACGGTGTCGACGCCCTCGCCTCCCGTCACATCGCCGCCAATCGTTCCGCCTGTCATGTTGAAGGTGTCGTCACCGGCCTCGAGCGCGACCGAGCCGGCAATCGCTGCGTCGGCCGACAATGTCGTGGTGTCGTTTCCCGCGCCAGCTGAAACCGCTGCCACCGCGGCAACACCGCCGATGCTTATCGCATCATTGCCGTCGCCGCCGCTGACAAGGCCGATATCCCCGCCGCTGATGGTGACGGTATCATCGTCGCCATCGCCGTAAATCGCGGCGGCAGTTCCCCCGGAGAAATTGAACACATCGTTGCCCAGGCCACCCCTGGCACCCGCCGTCAAAGTGCCGCCTTCGACGGTGATGGTATCGATGCCGTCCTCTCCAAGCACGAAGCCGGTGATGGTGCCGCCGGAAATCCTTATAATGTCGTCACCGGAGTTGCCCGCGAGGAAGCCCGCGATCGTGCCGCCGGCCACCGTCAGTCTATCGTTGCCATCGCCGCCGCTGACTGCCGCACCGACGGTTCCACCGGTCATGGTGAAGCGGTCGTCGCCGCCCTCAAGTCCTATCGCATCGGGCTCAGCGGTCGAGCCAATGACGGCCCCCTCTCCCGAAACCGTGACAACGTCGTTGCCCGCCCCGCCATAGATCTGCTCGTTGATCGTGCCCGTCCCGCCAACATCGAAAGTATCGTTGCCCTCTTCACCAAAAATGGAACCGTAGATGGTGCCGCCGTCAATCGTGAAGCGGTCATTGCCGGTTCCGAGGAATACCGAGACCGGGGCCTCGGCTGCGCCAACGATGCCGTCGTTCATGGTGAAGGCGTCGTCGCCGCCCAGTGTCTCGATCACATTGTCCCGCTCGTCGAGGAAATAGGGCTCGGTTGTGCCTGCGATAGCCGGCGGGTTGACAAATTCTGCGCCGTCTTGGCCCTGAACGATCTGCCCGCCCATTATGTTTATGGCGTCGGCGCCATTGCCGTCATATTCGACAGAAAAGCCGGATTCGGATCCATCATCGAGGGTGGCGTCGAAGCTCGTAGCGAAAGCTTCGGCCGTATCCTCCGAATTGCAGTCTACGACGACGTTCTGGACAATCCCTTCGATGACAACCGGTGTCGCTGTACAGGCCAGCGTCTGGGAGGGCGAAAACACGACGGCGGCCGCAATGGCCAGACCCGAAGCACCCGCGAGGTTGCTCAGCGGCCTCGGCTTGAATCGCAAGGCATTGTTTGACGAAGCGCAGGCCCTCCTGCCGGGTAGTTCCGGTCCGACCATGAGCATGCCCCCCGCATCGATTTTAGACGCCGTCAGCGATCTTGCGCAAGAAATGGACGTCGGCACAAGGATGCTGGACTATGACACTGCATGCATGGCAAGGGCAATTGCAATAATACCACACGGGCCAGGCGATTTCATTGATAAGCAGAAGCAACGCCTTTTGCTAACGCCAGCTTTGAAGCATTGACGGGACCAATGAATCCAGTGCTTGATACCCGACATCAAGAACTGAGCTGGGTTTCATTGTTATTCCGCGGCAGGCGCAGGCCCCGAAAGTGAGGTCTCTGGCCCTAGCTTTGCACTGATTGTTGAGGTAATAAAGAGCAAGATGTCGGCAGGTTCTTTGGCCGCGAGCGACCCAGCGGTCAACCCGTGGGGTACAGCCTCTTACGTCACTTGCCGGATTGCAGAACGGGGGCAGTCATGTCGATCTCGGGCATTATTCTCCGGACAATTGTGTCGGCCGTGTTGCTGTCAATTTCGGCGGTTTGCGCCGGCGCCACCGCGCTGGGCGCCGAACCATCCGACCTGCCGAGGCGGCTTGCGATTGTGGTGGGCAATTCGGCCTATGAGAGCACGCGGCTCGAGCATCTGCAAAATGCCGTAAACGATGCGGCTAGACTTTCGGACAGTCTGAAGAGGCTGAACTTCGATGTCCTGACCACGACCAATGTAACGTCGGAGGCGTTCAACCGTCTTCTGGTCGAAGCGGAGGCGAAGCTGCCTGCGGCGAGCGCTGTACTGATCTTCTATGCGGGTCACGGGATTCAGATCAACGGAGAGAACTATCTGCTTCCGGTCGACACGCCCGATCCGGAGAGCGTCGACAAGCTGACAGAACGCGCCATCAAGTTGAACGAAGTCGTCGCGCGCTTCGCGAGCCGCGACCGTCAGACATTCGTTTTCCTTGACGCCTGCCGTACCAACCCGATGGGCCAAGGGGGCGGCAATGACGGTCTCGCCCAAGTCGAGGTCGGCGAAAACACGTTCATCGCATTTGCTACCCAACCGGGAAATGCCACCGTGGACGGCGCCGGCGAAAACAGTCCGTTCACGACCGCTCTGCTCAAGAACATCGAAATCCCCGGCCTCAGCGTTTCGGACATGATGATCCGCGTTCGCAACGAAACCGAAGCCCTTACGCTCGGCAGGCAGGTTCCCTGGGATCAGTCGAACCTGCGCGAACAGTTCTATTTCACGGAGCAGCAGGTGATCGACCCGGCGCAACTGAGCGCCAGTCTTTCTCGTATCCTTTCCGATCCGGTGGCAAAGGAAAAACTGCAAATCGAGCTGGCATCAAACGACTTGCAGACTGCAGTGCTCATCGTCGGGCAAGCGCTGCGCTCGGTCTCTCCGTCCGCTGTTCAGACCGGCGCCGAATCGCCCGGCGCGCCTGGCATACAGGTTGCGAGCCTCGAGGCATCGCGCAGCATCGAAGGCGCAAGGCGAAGCGTGGTCGCGGATCTTGGCACGCTGATTGTGGGCGCTCCGACAACAAAGGATGGCGGCGAAGAGGCGCAGACTGCGGACCTTGCTCGTAGCGTCCAGACCGAGCTGCGCCGGCTGGGGTGCTACCGCATGTCGGTGGATGGAGACTGGGGCAAAGGTTCCGTTCGGGCCCTCAATGATTTTTATAAGAACACCAAGCAGGTTGCGGCGACGGCCGAGCCTACGGTCGAATTGCTGGGGGATCTGTTCCTGCGTTCCGGCCGCATCTGCAAACAGCCGGTGATCGTCAAGAAGCCCCGGCAGACCAATATCGCGTCGGATGATGGTCGCAAGGCAATTTCCGGATCGAAGCGCAACCGCAAAAGCAGGGCCCTGGCTGCCCCGGCCCGCGCCCCGGCAGCGCCCCCACCTGACATCAGCAGCGGCATCGGCATAGGGGGCGTCTTCTAGGCCCCGCCGGCTGCGTCTACCCGCACCGATCATGGTCGCGCATGCGCAGCTCATGCCTTCAGTTCCAATTCATCAGCCTTTGCAGTACCATGAAGCACAGAGAGCTTTCTCGGCAAGCACAGCTGTTTGGACAGGAGGCTTCTGCCCAACGATGTTGAAGAAACGGATGCGGCCTTGCCTGCCGATGCGCAGCGTCACGCTGCCGCGGGGCAAAAGCCGCCGCGGTTCCATCGGTGTGGATGAGCGGCCGTGACCCGCAAGGACGATCCTTTTGCGTCGACGGACAGGACGGTCATCCGTCCCGCTGCGGGACCGAAGCAGGAACGGGGACCTGACAATCGGCCAGCGTCAGTTGTTGCCCCGCCCGAGCATTCGGCGAAGGTTGCCGCGCCGACAGTCATCGCATCCCACTCGCCCGCGCCAGGGGAAGGTTGGTCCCAGGCCACGGTCATTTCAGGCCCGACCTATCCGAAGCGCGAAGGGAGGCAAGTGGTCCCCGAACCGACGGTCATTGTGCAGCCGGGCGCAAAGCAGCCGCTGCCCAACAGCCTTTCGCAGAAGAGGGACTTCGAAGCGCTTCTGGATGCAGGCGCGGGCCCGCGCTATCCCAGCAAAAACCCGCTCATTGCCGCGGCGGCCCCGCTCCTGCTTTTGCTTGGCCGGCTTCGCCTGGCTTGCGCCGATGTCCAACCGTCACGATTGATCGATCATGCTGCGGACGCTGTTTGCGAATTCGAGCGCAAAATGGCGGACGCGGGAATTGCGGCCGACGAGGCGAAGATCGCGACTTACGCGCTTTGCGAAACGGTGGACGATATCGCCCAGAACCTGCCCGGCTCCGACAGGAAAGCCTGGACGGAGAGCGGCATGCTGGCGCGATTTTTCGAAGCGCGAACCTCGGGTGTCGGCTTCTTCGAGGCGCTTAACAGAATTCTCGCAAATCCGACTGCGCACTATAACGTGCTGGAACTGATGCAGGTCTGCCTTAGCCTCGGCTTCGAAGGCCAGTACCGCAGGATACCGGCCGGCGACAGCGGCCTTGCCCGTGTGCGCGCGGATGTCTACGACACGCTGCGTTACCTCAAGCCGCGTGCGGACGAAGAGATTGTCCCCCGCGCCATCTCCGCACCCCCCAAAGGCGGTTCGCGCCGATTGCCGTTCTGGGCAATCCTGACGGGGATAGTTGTGCTTCTCGCCGGCATTTACCTCATTCTGCGCACAATCCTTGAAAGCCAGGCCGATGCGGCGGGCGCAAAATTGCTGGCGCTGAACCCTTCCACACCGATAGCAATCCAGCGCAGTGCCACGCCGTCGCCCGAGCCTATTCCCGACGAGCCGCCGAGCCCCACACAGATCGAACGGATTCGTGGTGCGCTCGGAACCGACCTCGAGAGCAAGGGAGTGGCGGTGCAAGTGAAGGACGATTTCATCGTCGTCGAGATCAACAATCGGCTTCTGTTCGAATCCGGCACGGCCGACCTCAAACCGGAGTTCCGGCCGGTTGCCGAACGCATCACCGCAGCATTGCGGCAGGAGCCTGGAGCCATCAGAATCGTCGGTCACACCGACAGTGTGAAACCGCGCAGTTCAAGCGGCTTCAAGTCGAACCTCGACCTCTCGGTCGCCCGCGCCACAGCCGTACAGAAGATGATCGCCGCCGCGATCGGAGACGCCTCACGCCTGAGCGTCGAAGGCAGGGGCGATGACGAGCCCATCGCCGACAATGCGACGCCGGAGGGCCGGGCACAGAACCGACGCGTGGAATTGATGCTTCCGCTGGAGAAGATGCCGTGAGACGTGGCGCTCTCGATTTATCAAGCGTTGTGGCGCGTTCATGAAATCCTGGCTGCTTGCGGCTGTCGGCTGCACCGTGCTGATCGGTATTGCACTCGCCGTATGGATCGTGGGCCCGCAAATCGGCTTCGGCGACACGCGGCCCCTGCAAAGCGGCCTGGTCCGCATGGTGATCGTCGCCCTTCTCCTTGTGCCAGCTGCCTTTTTTGCGTTTCGCCTCACGCGGGGATTTGCCGGCGGCAAGCGGAGCCTGATAGCCGCCGCCAGAAACAAGGGCAAAGGCAACGACCCGGAGGGCCTTGCGAGGCGACTGACGGATGCGCTCAAACGGCTGGAACGGTCAAGCGGCAGACGCAGCGGCATCACCGACCTGCCCTGGTATGTTGTGATCGGCCAAGCCGGGTCCGGAAAATCCACGGCCATCGCGCATGGCAGCGAACTTCCGCTCGACGCGCCCATTGCCGTGGCCGCGACCCGCGATTGTGAATTGTTCTTGGCCGGCGAGGCGATGTTCGTCGACACCGCTGGCCCTTTGACCCTGCAGAACGGGTCCGCTGTAGACCGCAACAACTGGCTGACCCTTTTATCGTGGCTCAAGGAAAGTCGCGACGGTCGGGCGGTCGATGGGGTCATCCTTGTATTCAGCGTCGGCGACATGCTGACGCTCGGCCAGCCCCAGCTGGTCGAGCAGGCCGCCGCGCTGCGCAAGCGGTTGCTGGAGATGCGCGAGGAATTCAAAATCCCGCTCCCGCTCTATGTCCTGTTCACCAAAGCCGATTTCATACCCGGTTTCTGGGAGTTCTTTGGCGCCTTCGACACGGCGCGAAAGACAAAAGTCTGGGGCGCCACCTTCGCTCCGCACGATCTGAACGGCGCCATCAGCACGCAGCCGCAGGCCGAATTCGACGCGCTGGCCGAGCGCCTTTCGGACGAAGTGACGGACCGCCTGCATGAGGAGCCCGATCCCGCCGCCCGCGTGGCCATTTTCGATTTTCCCCAACAGTTCGCGGCGCTGAAACAGCAAGTGGTCGCGTTTCTGAACCAGCTGCTTCCCGGGAAGGAACAACCGGCTGCACATCTGCGCGGGTTCTTCTTTTCCTGCGCCCTCCACCCTGGGGCTCGTCAGGGGCCGCACGGGGAAGGTGGCTATTTTCTTCGCGACCTCTTGCGAAAAATCATTCCGGCTGATTCCAGCCGGTATTTGCGGGCCGCCGGTGGGCGGCGGACAGCCATGCTGCGCACTGGCAGCCTGGCCGCGGCGGCGCTGATGGGCGCTGCGTTGTTGGGCGCATGGGCCGTCAGCTTCAGCAACAACCGGTCGCTGATCCAAGCCACCACAAGCGTGACAGAGACGGTCGGCGCCGAGGAGCAACTCAGGAGTGCGGCGGGCAGCG
>NZ_AHAM01000282.1 GCF_000236565.1 Mesorhizobium alhagi CCNWXJ12-2
CTCGTCCATTCCGGCGCGTTCGAGAACGAGCGCCTCAAGCGCCTCAGGCGCAAGAGCCCGCAGATGCTCCGCACGCATACTTTCTTCCCGCTTCATATATGCCTCACCACAGAACCGCTGACGCCGATGCCCGTCCCGATCGAATAATTGACCAACTGCCCGGCATGTTCAGCGAGTAACGCCGTCAATTGCGGCATCCGCGTCATATCCTCAATATCGGTGATGTCCTGCACGTCGCGGCTCAGAATAGCGTCCAGATAGTCCAAGTGCCAAGTCTGCCGCCGCGATGGGCCCGCACGCTGCTCCGCCTCTGGGACCTCCCTTGAGCACTGTTTCGACCAACGCCTCAGCGACGAGAAATCCTCCGCTCGATGGCGGTTCGCCACGAAAGGCGGGGCCAAAAAGGTCCTTCTCAGGCCCACCAATCACTTACGGCAAGCGGTAGCAAGCGCACGACCTCCATACGTCCGGCGAGGCTGTCGGCGACGCGCGGCAGCGTCATCAGATTGGCGGAGGCAGTGAGCAGGAATCGCCCCGGCCTGGGGTGGGAATTGACACTTTCCATGAGCGCCAACAGCAGTTCGGGCGCCCGCTGTATTTCGTCGATGATGGGCCCTATCATCCCTCGCAGGAAGCCGACGGGGTCGCTTTGCGCCGCCTTGTCGAGGCTTCTGTAACCCTTGATCCGCTTCTCGCTCATCGGGCGAGCACCGGTACGGCCTCGTCGATATAGTCGCAGGCCACAACCAAAAGGTCACGCCACGGGGATGCCATGCGAGGCCGAACTTCTCTAAAATATTGTTTTATCTCTATTGCTAGAGAACCATGCCGAAAGTGGCTGCCGGGGCGCGCGAATACATAAGCGGCGTGAATCGATCCGCGCTGATCGATTCACACAATCCGTTGGACGATGCTGCCGCAAGCATCGAGACTATGATCATGGATCGGGACGCGCTGTCGCGCTGCAGGCTGAATCTCCTTGTGGCCCGTCGGCCTCAACAGGAGAATGCAGCCTTGCGACTTGTTGTCATTGCGGTCGAGGTCGACATGTCATCCGCTGATGCGATTGTCGAGGGTCCGATCAAGATGTCCGCACTGCATGATGACGGAGAACACCTTGGCGACTGGCTCGGCAGGCGGCAAGCAAAGAGGATCGTTGCTGAATTGTCGTTGACGGTACTGGACGATATGCAAGTTAGCGCCTAGACGGTCGCGATTATAAAATCCACCAACAACGTCAGAATCATGAAACCACAAAAGAGGCCGTTCGTCATCGAGATCAGGCAGAAGCGCGGCGCGCCAAAGCGGCCGGCGTCGATCTGGAGCGACGTCGATCTTGCCGGGGCAGCCGACGCGGTGCGCAACGAAGCCACCGCTCGTACCAATCCTGCTGACGAGCTGAGCCCCGCGCGCGTCACCACTCCACGAAAATCTGTTCCGGCTCAGCCGTCTGATGTTGGGGATGCCAATGCCCAAGTCGCACGCGCGGCTCCGGAGTTGCCGAAGGCGCCAGCCGACCTGCAGGCGGCGCCACAGACGAAGGTCGACGTGCCTGCCCGTCGCCGGCAGCGACGTGAACTGTTGCTGCCGCGGGGCAAACGCTGGAAACGGCGCCTGCCGGAAGTGCTCCGGCTCGCGGAACCTTGGTCGGTCCGGCGATCGGTTTTGCGAAAGCGTGGACGGTCAGGCACAGTCGATTAGTGAGCCCCTATTGTGGCGCGGAGTGATTGCTAACAGAACGGACCGATCGCCACCGTGGTCGGCCAGGCTTCGTCCTTCCGGGATTCACCTGGGACCCGGTATGATGCCGATAACGGCTCCATAGCTGTCGGATCGACCCGCGCGAAGCGTTTGGTCGGGGGCCTTGCACTTATAGGCGTTGGCAGATCCGGCGAGGTGAGCGTTGCGCGTCGTCGATATGATGTGCGGACATGACCATGTCTGCACGAACCAGAAGCGCCCGTCGTCGTCGCCAGGCTCTTATGTTCGCAACGCGGCGCGGTTGACCTATTCAACCGCGTCGGCGATCTCCTGCCCGGCTCCCGCACGCTCGGCGAGGCAGAAGGGAAGCTCGATCGTCTCGTCGTTGATGTCCGCAGGCTCCTTGCCATTTATGTCCGCGACCCGCGTTGCATTTGGCTCGCGAAGCGGCTCGGGCAGCCAGTTCGATCCTTCGAGAAGACGTGCCGCCTCGCGAGCTATGCGCGGACTGCTCGCCATTCGCCTCGCGGACGGCCTCGAAGATCCGAGCCTTGGTCACGCGGCCGAGATAGTTGTCCACCGTGGGAACCCAGCCGGCGGAGACCATGTCGAAGCCGATGGTGCGGGCAAGGACATCGGCATGGGCGAGTGCACGTGAGCGCCTGCTCCACGATCATACGACGATCAGTCGGCGTGCTTTTCACTGGGGCAAGTCGCGGCCGGCTGTTGCTCATGCATCCAGTCCGCTGCCTGTTGGGCCTTGCTCGCGGCTGTGATGAGAGCGCGCTTCTCTTCCTTCATCGCCCTCAGCCAGGACGCGGCATAGGCAGCGTGATCCTCTCGCGGGCGGCTCGCAAGGCCGAGATCGGCCAGTACAAACGCGGCGGTAAGCTCGGCGACCAGTTCCTCGATCGCAACGGCGTGCCTGTTCAATCGCGTGTCAAGCTGACGGTCAAGGCGATGGCGCGCACCCGAGGCATGCCCAGCCTCGTGGTAGAGCGTGCTGTAAAATGCATGCGGATCAACGAAGGCCGAGAAGTTCGGCATGTGAATGCGGTCTTCCTGAATCCTGTAGAAGGCTGATCCGGCGCCGTAGGTGATTGGAATTGCGAGAGCCGCAAAAAAAGCATCGGCGTTCGAAACGCGTTCGCTTTCGGGGAGAACCGGCTGCGCTGGCTCGTCGTATCCGTCCACCTGATCGCGATTGAAAACGCTGAAGCCGCGCGCGAGAAAGCGCTTGCGCCCATCGGTATCGGTGTCGATGGGGACATCCGCCCGGCCGTCGCCGTGGCGCTCGACTGGCTTCCAGAGCATGATGGCGGTCGCGCGTTCTCGGCGGCGCACCTGACCGCCCTTGGCGGCCCATTGCCGGTAGGTTCCCCAGACGCCACTGTCATAGCCTGCCTGTTTGGCGGCAGTCCAAAGCACAAGGACGTTCGCTCCTCGATAGCGTTTGCCCGACAGGACGTTCACAGGGCGTGTCGTGGCACTGCAGTCGTGGTGCCAAGGCATCCGAAACTCTCCCGTTCCGGCCTCAATGGCAGTGATGATCTGGTTGGTGATGCGCGAATAAATATCGGCACGCTGGTCGTTCATGGTGGGAACTCCATGACGGGCGGCCGCGAACCTCTCTCCGGCCTCCGAACCCGTCACGGATCCCGCCGCGCCCCCTGCCTCTAGCGATGGTTTCTGCATCGACCGATCTGGCGGCCAGACAAGCCACAGCGCAGGACTTGCCGAACTCTCCTCGGATTGGCCGAACAAGCAGGTTCGATCTTTGCGCGCGTTCGTCCGTCGCCGATCCCTCGGCTCAGGGGATGCGACCGCCGGCTCCACGGTGCGGTGATCCTCGCGTATCGGGTCAGGGAAAGAGGGAATGTCACAATGGCTTGTCTCTCGACCGTCCGGCCCACTGCACCGCAGTACGCGCTCGCACTGGAGACAACTGCCAAGCGCCCGATGCTATTTTATAGGTCGAGTTAGTGGCGGGTGTCGCGCAACGAACGCCACACAGATCGAGCGTCAATTCCGCTCCGTCCGCGAGCGCTCCAAAAGTCCGCAATGATTTTTGATGTGAGTTTCCCGCACCAACATTGCTGCTGTTTCGCTGCGGATTGAGTTCACAGCGGTTGCGGCAGCGGCTCGCAACGGAGCAAACTCTGCTTCCCGTCGGTTAGCGGCTATGGAGCCGTTTTCGATCGAATGGACCCAATAGCCGAGACCCTGATCAGGATCTTCGTCAGCTTTGGGCTGGATCTTCCGATCGGCTGGGAAAGGGTAGCGCAGCCTGGTAGCGCACCTCTTTCGAGACGAGGGACCGCGGGTTCGAGCCTGCCTTGGCACCACGCCTGCTTTGAACAAATTTGTCCATGTTTTTCAGTTATTTGTGCCACTACTTCGATTCGTCGTCCCAAGCGTTCTCTTCCATTGGAGAACTGCCCAGCTTCACCAATCATAGGGAGCTGACTTTGCTTGGTCTCTGGTTTTTGGCACATATGAGTGCGTACTAATGGCGGCTGAGCCAAATCCGGTCCAACGTGGAGAGGTGTTGGTATCTTTGTTGGTATCTGAGAACCTGTTGGTATCAGGTAGCCGAGGCGCGGGATAACGGGTCCTACACTGTCTGGTTCGGCCCGAAAGCCCTGCCGGACAGGAGGGGAAGTGGGTCCAGATCATCATCACGAGTAGGCCTCGTTTTACAACTGGCGTCTGACAGCCTTTTGCCGACCCTGATGATGTCGCTGCCAACAAGATGCGCAGAGTGGAAACCGGGATACATGGACCAGCCGGGCTCTAGCCAGCGACTACCTTGGTCACGATGACCAGTTCGTCGGGTCCGCGTCATGACGCCGAGTTCACTTCAGAAAACAGCACCACGCCGACATGAAAATCATCAAATGGTAAGTCAGACGCCCAATTCCGAGCCGATTGACAAACAAGCCGCAAGGACAAAAACGTAGCGCATCAATTCCATCCGCCCGCCCCGCCGCTGCCGTCGCTGCCGCCGCTGCCGCCGCCGTCGTCCATCATCCTTCCTGGGATGACGGGACCTCCAAAGGGAGCCGGCGGCTTGATAGGAGCGGGCTTGGCCGTAACCGGCTTCGCGGCGACGGGCTTGGGTGCGGGCCTGACGGCGCGCGGCGTCTGCTTCCTCACGGGGGCCTGATAGGCAACCGGCGCTGGCTGGAGAGGTTCAGGCACGGCAATACAGCCGGCCAGGCTGAGAATAGCACAAGAAAGAATAAGTCGGGAAAGCATCTGTCCCCCTGATCTGCGCAGTCAAGAGCGCCCCGTCAAGGATGAGGCCAATCGATAAGATTTGCAAGACCAGGATGGGGAACCGCCGAAGCGGTCGTGATCGGGCACCGGTGCATTGCTCCGTGCTGACGTGGGCGCCAACATCAAAAGCACCACGATAGGTGGGGCCGTGGAGCGCATCGTGGTGCTCCTGGCGCACTGCCCCAAGGTCGTCGGGCGCGGAGGGCTTTGCCGCCATCGCGCCTCAGTGGCCGCTTCCATAAAGCCCCCGCGGTAAATCGTTCCTACAAAAGCAATTATCAGCGATAGCGGCCCGCCGAGGAGCCCGCCGCGCGGGTCCTGGAGCGTATGGTCAACCGCCAGCGGCCCCGATGCGCAACTTCTACTGCTTGGCCCTGCGGATCGACCCGGCCGATGCCCTGCTGCAGGCGCTTAGGTCGTTCGGCTCATCCTCGAGTTCGCCAAAGGCCGTAGAGACGCGGGTGAAGGCAAGCGGCCGCTTGCGGGCAGTTTGCCTTCAGTCCGGAATGTCCGCCCTCCCCCCGCACCATCGCGGCTGGTTGTTCTCAGTTGGAAGCGGAGCCACTTTTCGGGCCTTGTGCTTTGGGATAAGCCGTATTGGTTGCGGCGGCCTTTTCCACAGGCGAGTTGAGGTTGCCTCCGCCTTCCCCGATTCTGGTGCGCAGGCGAGCGCCAGGCAGCCGGCGAGCGGATCGCAGAGGCGAGGTGAGCGAGAGCCAGCGCCTCTCCACCACGATCTTCACAACATATCCAGCCGAGGCTTGCCCGCGATCCACTCGCGTCCGATCAGGTCGGCCAATAGCTCTGCCGGCGCTTTCGGAACGTTGCCACCGAGAATTGCTTGCGCGGCATTTCGCGTTTTCGACCCCAGAACCCCGTCCGCCTCGACGCCCTCGGCCCCGAGGCGTATCAGGGCCTTCTGGATCTCCCTGTTGAGTTCCGCGGGATCGCTGCCGGCCAATCTTTCGCCAGCCCGTTCTGACGGCGTTCCTCCTTCCCGGTCGAGCGCAAGCGCGTAGAGGCGGATATTTTCACCCGGCTCGCGCATCAGCGACGCGTCCGCGCTCATCATTTCAGCCGCATGAAAGGCGCTCCAGGCATCCCCGCGATCGGCGCTCTCGCGAAACAGCCTGAATATTTCATGCGGGTCGGCGCTTCCTTCTTTCCGAAGCATCAGCGCAATCAACCGTCCGGCATAGGGGTGCATTCCTTCATGCGCCTGGGTCAACAGCGCGCGAGCTCTTGCCGTGTCCTGCTCGACGACGACGCCGTCGCGATAAAGTAGACCAACATTCATGACCCCCCATATGTCGTCGCGGGCTGCCGATGCGGTGAACAGGCTATGTGCTCGCTCAACGTCCTTAGGCACCCGCTCGCCATAGAGATAGGCCGCTCCCAGGCCGTTCATGGCGTAAGTATGCCCTGCCTCGACCGCCTTGGCATAGAAATCGAGACCCCGCTGGAGATCCTCCTCGACGCCATTGCCCTCGATCAGGGCCTTCGCCAGGGAGTGTTGCGCGTATGGGTCGCCGCGCGCGGCAGCCGCCTCGAAAAACGGGATCGCCTTGGAGGGATCTTTTTCTACGCCGGCGCCGAGCTGGTAAAAGCGGCCGAGTAATTGGCCCGAGCGAACATGGCCCGCGTCCCACGCCGCCTTGAATTCAACGATGGCTGCGTCATACTCACCATTTGCATAGAGGGCGCGACCGAGCTGGTGCCGGAAGCGCGGCACCTGGGGGTGCTCCGCGATCGCTTCCCGGCAAACGGCGATGGCCTCGTCGGCTCGTAGATCATTGGGAAAGATCCCTTCGGCAACGCCCTGGATGTCAAGCCGGTCGGCGGCAAGTTCGTCGCAACGGTTCACGCTTGCCGCCACACCGATCACCAGGGGGACCGCTTCGGCCAGGCCACTGACCGGGGTAAGCACGACTTCCCCTTCGCCGGCCCGCAGAGCGGGACGAATGGCAATTCGCTCGACATCCTCGGCACTGATGAGATCACCCACCACCAGCATCTCCGATTCGAGCGCGACTTGCGCGGACGGAGATCGTTTGTCTATTCGCATCCAGCCATTGCGAGAGGCCTGCTGCTGCGGAAGTGCCTTCGAGACTGGTGCAAAGCCGGTGCCAACATCCAGCGTCATCGCCACCTTCACTGGCTCGGCCTTTTCGCTCGCGCCCCGGATCGTGGAGCTTGCTGCTTCCTGAGCAGCGGGCGCTTGAGCCACGGTCTCTTGCTCTGGCGCTATCGCCGGGTCGAACACGATGGCGACCACACCGTCCACGGTTTCTCCGGTGTCGGCCTTCATTTTATAGGATATGAGCTCGACTGGCTTCTCGCCAGGCTCCGAGACATAGACCACATCCTGGATGCGCGCGACGTCGACCTCCGTCTCGGCGGAGATCCTGGAATCATCGAGGTAGAGATTGCCTGCAGCCGGCAACTTGTCGAACACGGCCGTCAGCTTCATCCCGCCGCTTGCAATTGGCGGAGCGATTCCAAGCTTGACCCGTGTCTGCTGGGGCGAAGCCCGGATCTCGGCGAGACTTTCGCCGACGATGAGGACGTTCTGCCTGGAAACGAAAAAGAACTGCGACGTCAGGCTTGAGACGTCCCACGGAACCTGGCGTCCATTGGTCCGCTCGATTACCTCCGCCCGGATCTCGGTGAGGATCTGGCGCACCTCGGCATTCGGCGTCAGGATATTATCCGCAAACGAGTCGGTAAACGGACTGACCTGCCCGCCGCCATCATAAGCGACCTGGTCGGGCGCCGTGGAATAGACGATGAGCGATCCCTGATGCGGGGTCAGTGAAGCCAGGCCGTCCTTTGACGCGACAGTCACTTTCTTCTCGCCGAGGAAAAATTGTGCGTTCTTGAACGGGTTGTCGCGGCAGGAATCAAGCACCAGAATCTGCAGGGACGACGTTTCCCGCATGTAATCCAGCAGATTGTTGATGTTGAAGGATTCGACCTCGAGGTCATATGCGGAAGCAAGCGAGGCATCCACGGGAAGGATGAAGTTCTCGCCGGCCACCTGGACGGCATGTCCGCTGTAGTAGAAGAGCGCAACATCGCCGTCGTTGAGCGTGCGCAGAAAATCGCGAACTGCTTTCTCGGTCCCCTTCTTGTCGAGATTTTCGCCGACCGTCACCTCAAAATTGGCGTGGCGAAGGACTTCGCCCATGCGTGACGCATCGTTGACGGCATTGGGTAGCGTCCCCAGTTTCTCGTAGGCGGAATTGCCGATGACAAGCGCCGCGCGGCGGCCTTCGACTTCGGCTGCGAAGCCGGCAGACAGCGACAGGACCAAAAAGAAGCAGACTGGCGCAATAGAAACCGCCCGTTTGCGCAAGTAACCAACCATGCTGAGCTTTGACATCGCCGCTGTCCCTGGCGAAGCAGCCCGGCGGACCCGGGCAATCTCACCTTCGCCCCAAATTACAGTCTTCCTAATCCGCCGCCAGATCAAGCGGCTTGTCAGTGATGCGTTTCACAATCCGAGCGCCTATCATTCGAACGAATAGGTAAATCCGTCGTCAGAGGCGCTTACCGTGACGCGCTTCATCGGCTGGCCCTCGATCGATCGGTTCAATACGCCCTGGCTCAGTGCGGGCAAAAGCGTATTGGTCATGATCGCGTCGATCATCCGACCACCGGATTCGATCTCGGTGCAACGGTTCTTGACCAGATCCATCACGCCGTCCGCGATCACCAGCTCGGCATCGTGACTTGCGCGAAGACGGCGCGCGATCTTGGCGAACTGGTGGCGGGTGATCGCCTCGATCATCGTGTCCGACAGGGGATAATAGGGAATGGTCACCACGCGGCCGAGAAAGGCAGCCGGGAATACTTTCAGGAGCGGCCCGCGCAATGCGGCATCCAACTCGTCGAGCCCTGCCCGCGTGCGGCCGCTTTCGGTGCGGTCCATGATGACCTGCGAGCCGACATTGGACGTAAGCAGTATCAGAGTGTTCTTGAAATCGATCCTGCGGCCCTCGCTGTCGTCCATCATCCCCTTGTCGAAGACTTGAAAGAATATTTCATGCACATCCGGGTGCGCCTTCTCGACTTCATCAAGCAGGATCACCGAATAGGGCTTTCGGCGAACCGCCTCGGTGAGAATGCCGCCCTTGCCGTATCCGACATAGCCGGGCGGCGCGCCTTTCAGCGTCGACACGGTATGCGCCTCCTGGAACTCGGACATGTTGATCGAGATGAGGTTTTGCTCGCCGCCATAGAGCGTATCGGCGAGCGCCAGGGCGGTCTCGGTCTTGCCCACACCCGAGGGGCCGCAAAGCAAAAACACCCCCACCGGCTTTTCGGGCGCGCCGAGCCCGGCGCGGCTGGTTTGCACGCGCTTGGCGATCATCTCCATGGCATGGTCCTGACCAACGACGCGCTCAGAGAGCACGCTGGCCAGGCGCAGCGCCTTTTCGGTCTGGCTGGACAGCATCCTTCCGGTCGGAATCCCTGTCCAGTCCTGCACCACCGCGGCCACCGCGTTGCGGTCCACGGACGGCAGGATGAGTGGCGTCTCCCCTTGCGCCTTGGCAAGTTCGGCCATGAGTTCTCGCAACGTCGCAAGGTCGGCTGCCGGATCAGGCGCAGCACCTGCAGGATCGGCCGGCACCGCATCCGTCCCGCCTTCAGTGCCGCCGGCCACGCCCGCCATTCCCGAGGGCTCGGTTTGCACGGCCTCAGCAGGCGCCTCCTTGGTTTGCGCTGCCGTATCCAGTGGCATGCCATCGCCCCGAAGTCGGGCGCGCAGGTCGAGAATTTGAGCGACCAAGGCCTTTTCACGATCCCAGCGTGCCTGGGCGGCAGCAAGCGCGGTCTCCGTCTCTGCCAGTCCCGCTTCGACACGCGCCTGACGCTCGGCCACCTCGATGCCGATCGCCGCCTCCCGGCCAATAATGCCCTGCTCGACCTCCAGCGCCTGGCGCCGGCGACGTATATCCTCGACCTCGGCTGGCGTTGCGTGCTGCGAGATCGCCACACGGGCGCAGGCGGTGTCGAGCAGGCTCACGGCCTTGTCCGGCAACTGCCGCGCCGGGATGTAGCGATGCGACAAGGCGACGGCGGCTTCGATGGCCTCGTCGAGTATCTGGACCTGGTGATGCCGCTCCAGAACACCGGCCACACCGCGCAACATAAGCACGGCGGCGTTCTCAGTCGGCTCCTCGACCTTGACCACCTGGAAGCGGCGGGTAAGTGCGGGATCCTTCTCGATATGCTGCTTGTATTCGGTCCAGGTGGTCGCCGCGATCGTGCGCAGTTCGCCCCGCGCCAGCGCCGGCTTCAGGAGATTGGCTGCGTCGCCTGTTCCCGCTGCACCGCCTGCGCCGATAAGCGTATGGGCCTCGTCAATAAAGAGGATGACAGGACTGTCTGACGACTGAACTTCATCGATGACCGCCTTCAGGCGCTTTTCGAACTCGCCTTTCACGCTCGCACCGGCCTGCATCAGCCCGACATCGAGCATGCGCACGCTGACGTTCTGGAGGATTGGCGGCACGTCGCCCTGGGAAATGCGCAACGCAAAGCCCTCGACCACCGCAGTCTTGCCGACGCCGGCCTCGCCCGTCAGAATCGGGTTGTTTTGCCGCCTGCGCATCAGTATGTCGATGATCTGCCTTATTTCGGGATCGCGGCCGACGACGGGATCGATCTTGCCGTCACGTGCCCGCTGCGTCAGGTCTGTCGCGTATTTCGCCAGCGCCGACTCGCCTCCCGGCATGCGGCGCACGGCTTCGGTATTGGGAGCCGCCCCGACCTTGCCGCCAGCCTCGATCGAGCCGTCGAGCACCTCGTCTGTCCGGGATAGGACGGCGTCCGCGTCGATCTTGTCGAATTCCGGGCTTATCTTGGAGACAAGCCCCTCGAGCACCGGAACCTTCAGGCAGCCCAGAAGCACATGCGCGCTGCGAACCTCCTCAACGCCGAACTGCAGCGTTGCCAGGCTCCAGGCCTCCTGGATCGCGTGGAATATATGGTCCGAGAATTCTTCGATCGACGTAGCGCCGTAGGGCAGCTTGTCGACCGCCCGGGCCATATCCGCGGCAAGCCGACCCGCGTCGACGCCAGCGTCAGCAAGTATCAATTGGAAGTCCGAGCGATCGGAGAGCGCCAGCTGCTCGATCCAATGCACAAGTTCGACATAAGGGTTGCCGCGGAATTTCGCCGCGTCGGCAGCTGCCTTGAAGGCGCGCAGACAGACGGGATTGAGCTTGGCTACCAGTTCCTTGCGTTTGAAGCTCTGCGACGACCTGCGCTGCTGCATGCTGCCTGGTCCCATCGGACTGCTCCTGTTGTCGGGATTGCCGATGCATAACCTGCCACACAACAAGCAACTTACAAAGTGGGGGAGCGAAAAACGTCACAAAATCGCTGCTTTAGTGAAACGCTTCACATACGTGCCCCAGCAACCGCGCCAGGGATCCGGCTGACGACAATCGTAACAATGTGGTCGACAAGATCGAAACACATGCCTTACCATCGCTGCCGAAGTTGTGATAAACATATTCTGCGGTGTAAATATTACACCGCAGGCGGCCTCGCAGCCGCACACCGGGGGGTTGTGTGATTGATCTCGCACTCTGGCTGAATCCATTGGACGGCGAGAATCCGTCTGGGGAAGATTTGCGCAACGATCCCCGCTTTCATGAGCTTGAGCGCCTCACAAAGCCACAGATCAAGGTCATCCATGACGAGCGCAACAAGCCTTCCTCGCGCGTGGACATTCCGGTCGACTGGCCCGCCGTCCTCAGCAAGGCTGAGGATTTGCGTTCACACGGGCGCGATCTTCGCCTTCTGATCATTGTTGCGCGCGCGCTGGCCAATGAGGATGGTTTCGCCGGGCTGACCGACGGGCTCAATCTGATCGCGCGCACCTTCGGCGCCTATTGGGACACGATGCACCCGGCGCTACGCGTCGGCGCGACGCCACGGGACGCTGCGCTGCGCCGGATCAACGCGCTGCTTGATCTGCAAAACGGCCAGGAAGGTTTGCTGGCGGATCTGCGGCAAATGGTTCTTTTCGCTCCACGCGGGGTGGGGCCGATCAGTGGCCGCGATCTGGAGCAAGCCGCGCTTGACGAGCGCATCATGCTGCAGGAGGCCGCTTCCGGACTGAACGCCGCCGAAAAGGCAGCGCTGGCCAGCGCCCACGAGCAGCTGCTGGCCCGGGTCCGGAGTGGCTGTGCTGCGGCGGCGGATCAGGCCAATGAGACGATGACGGCTCTCATTGCCGATGTCCGCTCCAGCGCCGCAGCGCTGGAATCGGTCGAGAAGGCACTGGCTGCCCGTCTTGACGGCGGCAGCGCCACCATTCCGGACCTGAAGAGATTCCTGGAGCGCTTGCTGGCGACGCTTGAGCGGGAGCCTATGCGCGGTGCCGTCGATGGCATGCCCAAACCCTCCGAGACAGTTTCGGCGACTGACGCGCCCGTCGGGAACGGTCATGATTTCGTCGTTGAAGCCGGCGCTGGTTCCGGAGGATCGAGTATGGCCCTTCCCGATCGGATTTCCTCGCGCGAAGACGTGGTGAAATGCCTTGACCTTGTCGTTGCCTTCTACGACCGCACGGAACCGTCGAGCCCGATCCCGCATCTGGCCCGCCGTGTTCGCCGGATGGTGCACATGGACTTCGTTGAACTCATGGAAGATCTCGCGCCGTCGGGGCTCAAGGAGTTCCGGCTTCTGGCCGGGGTCCCCGACACAAAGAAGACGGCTCAGAAGGACGAAAGGTAAAAAGTCATGGCAGCGGAAAGCAAAGCAAAAGTCATCGAACGAAATCGCGCCCCGCGCGTACAGATTGCCTATGATGTCGAAACCTATGGCAGCCCCACGACCATAGAATTGCCCTTTGTCATGGGTGTGATGGCCGACCTTTCGGGCGCGTCGCAGACCAAGGAAGCGCAAAAGTCGGTGCTGGACCGCTCATACGTCGACGTCGACGCCAACAGGTTTTCCAAGTTCATGGAAGCGCTGGGGCCCCGGGTCAAAGCTCGCGTCAAGAATACCTTGCCGCAGCCAGAGGGCGCGGAGCGCGAAGAAGAACTCGTGCTGGATCTTTCCTTCTCCAAAATGGGTGATTTCGCCCCGGACAAGATCGCCGAACAGGTCCCGCAACTGGCCGAGATTCTCAAGATGCGTCGCCAGCTCGAAGAACTGCTGGGCTTCATGGACGGACGCGTAGACGCCGAAAAGCGAATTGCCCAACTGCTAAACAACGAGCCGCTTCTTGGTCAGATCGCCAGTCAGGCGCTGACCGAAGGCGACAGCAAGGTCGAGGAATAGACAATGGCCGAACAGCAAAAGATCGCAACCGTGGCCGAGGCCGAGGCTGTCGACCTCGGCGAATTTGGCGAACTTCTCGAGAAGGACTTCAAGGTCAAGAAGGACGACAGCGAGAAGCTTCAGCAACTGGTCCGCAACCTCGCACTGGCGGCGCAATCGCGGTCCGAGACGACGACGATTTCCTCGAACGCAATCAAGTCGATCAAGTCGCTCATCGCGGGAATCGACAAGATGCTGACGACGCAGATCAATGAAATCCTGCACGCGCCCGAGGTCCGCGAGATGGAGGGCACATGGCGGGGCCTATGGTATCTGGTGAACAACACCGAGACGGATCAGAAGTTGAAGATAAGGGTGCTCAACATCTCCAAGGATCAACTGGCCGACACGCTTGAAGACTATGAAGGTCAAATGTGGGACCAGAGCCCTGTCTTCAAGAAGGTCTATACGGACGAATATTCGATGTTCGGCGGCGAGCCGTTTGGTTGCCTGATCGGCGCCTACGAGTTCTCCAACCATCCGCGTGATGTGGGCCTTTTGCGCAACCTGTCAGGCATCTGCGCTTCCGCGCACACGCCGTTCATCGCCGCGGCATCGCCTCGCCTTTTTCGCATGGACAGCTGGCAGGAGCTGCCGAACCCGCAGGACCTGCAGCAAATCGTCTCGAACCCGGCCTATGCCTCGTGGCAGTCGCTGCGCGAGAGCGAAGATGCGCGCTATATCGGGCTGACCATGCCACGCGTTCTGGCGCGCTTGCCGTACGGCGCCGACACGGTTCCGGTCAAGGGCTTCGCTTTCGAAGAAGAAGTCCAGGGCGACCACAACAAATATGTCTGGATGAACGCTGCCTTCCCGATGGGCGTAAACATCAACCGCAGCCACAAACTCTATGGCTGGGGCACGCAGATCCGCGGGGTCGAGAATGGCGGCACGGTCATCAACCTGCCGGTGCACAGCTTCCCGACGGACGACGGATCGGTGGCCATGAAATGTCCGACCGAGGTCGCAATCGACGACCGCCGCGAAGCGGAACTGGCCAAACTGGGTCTGATGCCCATACTGCACCGCAAGAACACCGACCTTGCGGCTTTCATCGGCGCGCATTCGCTGCAGGACGACGAAACGCGCGCGGGACGGCTGGTCGATCCGGATGCCCAGGCGAACGAACGTCTGAGCGCAAATCTTCCCTACCTCTTCCCGGTTTCGCGTTTCGCGCATTACCTCAAGGCGATCGCGCGTGACAAGATCGGTTCGTTCAAGGAGCGCTCCGACATGCAGGTCTGGCTGACGGAGTGGATCAACCGCTACGTTCTGGCCAACCCGGCTTTCGCCGACGACAAGGCGCGAGCAAAGCGTCCGCTCGCCGCTGCCGAGGTCCAGGTCGACAGTGTCGAGGGCAGACCAGGCTATTACAACGCACGCTTCTATTTACGTCCGCACTACCAACTGGAAGGAATAAACGCGTCGCTCCGACTGGTCTCGGAGTTGCCGTCTGTGAAGTCTTGATCTGTTTGAACGCAATGGAGAGCGACAATGCCAGCAGCAGTCGAACCAAGAACGAAGATAGATGGTTTTCTGAAGGTTCCTGACATCAAGGGGCCAAGTGTCCGCGATGGTCATGATGAAGAGATTGAGGTCTATGGAGTAGAGTACTCCATGGTGGCTCCGCACGATGCGAATTCTCTGTCCCGGCGCGGTCGGGTTGCATTGGGCATGGCGGAGTTTACCAAGCACTATGACATGTCCTCCCCCTATCTGAAGAAGGCGCTCTTCGACAATACGCTGATGGACGAGGTCAAGTTCTCCGCACGGCGCACGATCGAGGGTGAGACGAGCGACTATCTTGTCGTCACCTTGAAGGACGCGTCGGTGGTGAAATACGAGTTGAGGCCGAGCCCCGATGAGCCGGATGTCCTCGAAGACCGGGTAAGCTTCGCCTACAAGACCATCGTCTTCAATTACGATGATGAGCACGAAATCGAAATGGATGTTCATGTCGGAAAGTGAAGCCCGGTTACGGCGTTCCGGCGCCGAAAGGACCACTGGCGGTCCGCGGGCGAAACGCGAGGCGGTCCAGCCCTCACTTTGGGACCGTCTCGTCAACGATCTGCCAGGCCTGACTTCGGAGATCGAGGGGCTGCGGCGGACGTTGCAGGACGAACTGGGCGCCGAGCGTGTCGACGCCTTGATGGAACGCAACCAGCTCATCGATTCCGATGCTGAAGTCACGCCCGACCAGAAGCGGAGATTGCATCGCCTCGCCTTTCAGAACCGGCACCGCGCCGAGCTTGAAAGCCGTAGCGTGGTGGTCTCCGCCCCGGTGCTGCGCGAAGCGGTTCGACGCGATATCGAGGCGCTGTTCAACACCGAGCGCTTCGAGGCCACCCCGCTTCTTTCCGACTTTGAAGCCGAACACGCCGCCGGCAACCCGCCATCACTGGAGGACTTCCCCGAAGTGCGCCGCAGTGTCGTCAATTACGGCGTGCCTTCGTTCTCCGGCCGTTCCTCGCGTGATTTTGACCGCGATGCCCTGGCCCGCGAAATCCGCGCCGTGCTCGCCAGTTTCGAGCCCCGTCTCAAGGAGAGCGCGACGAAAGTCACCGTGACGCTCGGCGACAAAAGCATGGGTCTGAAGATTGAAATCGACGCAGTGTTGATCATGACGCCAACGCCCGAACGGTTGCGGCTGCGCACCTTGATCAACCTCGACAACGGCCTGGCGCGGACCGATTTTAAGGACGCCTGAAAATGGATCGGGCCTTCCTGGAATATTACGAGGAGGAACTGACCCACATCCGGGCGCTCGCGTCAGAGTTTGCGGACATGCATCCGGCAGTAGCCCGCAATCTCTCGCTCGATACGGTCCCCTGCCCCGACCCCTATGTCGAGCGCCTGCTTGACGGAGTGGCGTTTCTTGCGGCGCGCACGCGCCTGAAGGTGGACGCGGAGCGCTCGCGCTTTTCGCGCAGCGTGCTTGATGTCCTCTATCCCGATCTTGTCGCACCGACGCCGGCGACCGCCATGGCGGTGCTCAAACCCGGTCAGCAGGTCCAGACGATGATCGGTGGGCATGTCGTGGCGCGCAACACGCGCCTGGTTTCCAGCCTGAAGCCTGGGCTGTCGACGCGCTGTACCTTTACGACCGCCCAGGAGGTGACGCTCTGGCCGATAGAGATTGCTTCCGTCAGCTATTTCCAGGACCGCAGCGCGCTCGCCGCCGCCGGTGTAACTCCGGTCAAAGGCGTCGCGGGCGAGGCGGCGCTTCGGCTGACCCTCGCCCGAAACGGCAAAGGCAAGCTTGGCGAACTGGGTCTCGACCGTCTCGATCTGTACTTTGCCGGACGCACCAAGGCCCCCGTCCTGTTCGACGCCGTTTTTGGCTCCTGCTCGGCGCTGGGCGCGCGTGCGGAAGGCAAGGCCAATCCGTTGATGGCCTTGCCGCCACCCGAAATGGCGGGCATCAACGATGACGAGGCGCTGATGCCGCGCACCCGCCCGACATTCGAAGGCTACCGCCTTCTGCGGGAATATTTCATCATGCCCGACCGGTTCTTCTATGCGCGCCTTCGCGGGCTGCAGCCTGTCGTGCGCAAATGCGATGCCGGTTTGGAAATCATCTTTCTGTTCCGGCGCTCCGTACCGGAGCTTTCGGACGTCACCGCAGCGGATTTCGAACTGTTTGCCACGCCCATCATCAATCTCTTCGAGCGTGAGTGTGACGTGGTCGAACTCGATCCCCGCAAGACGCGGCAGGCGCTTTATGCTGACCGAACCCGGCCGCGCGACTTCGAGATCTACCGGGTTCTGCGTGCCGAGGACGCCGATGCCGAGGGAACGGACGCCGCGATACCGGCGCTCTTCAGCCTGGGACAAAACCGCGGCTCCGGCTGGGTCTACTCGACGGAACGTCGCCCCCGCCGCGCGACCGAGGATGAACGTCGTCAGGGCATGACGCGCACTTCCTATGCGGGCGATGACGTTTTTCTTGCCGTCTCGCGACCGGCCGACACCACGGCGAACCGTCCGCTCAAGCGTGTCGACATCGTGGCGCTTTGCACCAATCGAGATCTGCCAATTCTCGACGATACGCCCACCTTATCGCCCGAAAGCGGCGATCCGATCGACTCGGTCAGGCTCCTGGGGGCCCTAAGGACACCACAGCCAGCCATCCCGGCGACCTTGCCCGCTGGCGCGGAGGGCGAATCGCGGGCGGACGATTTGGCATGGCGCCTTGTGGCCCAGCTTTCGCTCAATTTCCTCAGCCTTGCCAAGGAAGGAAAGAGCGTC